>DASSKL010000045.1 GCA_035690485.1 Mycobacteriales bacterium
CATGTACGGCGCACCGGTAAGCCACGTGGGGCTCACGATCTGATCATCGCCGCAACCGCCGCGGCCCGCGACAGGATCGTCGTTTCGAGCGACACCACGGCCTTCGCTGATCTCCCCGGCGTCCCAGTGCGCAGCTGACGGTGACGATGCGCCGTGCCGCGGCGGCACGGGGGCCAGAGTTCCCGCCACGCACGGTAAGAACACCAATACGTGCATGCGCGCCCATGGACGCGTGCACGGGTGCCGGCGTTCTGCAACGCCGGCTGCCTTCCGATCTCAGACACCCTCTACACCGTCTTGGCGGTGAGATCGTTCCCGGTGGCAAGCAGACTGCCTTGAGACGATGACCGTGGGAGGCGACCGTGACCACAACGCCGGGAGGCGCGCAGAGATACGAGTACAGGTTCGTCCGCCTCGGCGACTATCGCGGATCGGGCGTGTTCGGCGTGTCGGACAAGGCGAAGAAGACGTACGAAGACACCGTGCATGAGCACGCGCGCGATGGCTGGCGGCTGGTACAGATCTTCGCCCCCGGGGTCGCCGCACTCGGCAGCGTGAAGTACTACGAGCTGATCTTCGAGCGCGAAGTGTAGGTGCCGTTAGCGCTCGCTCTGTCCAATCGGACGCTCGGGCCACGCCGCCGCCTGCCGATCGAACAACGCCGAGCCCAGGTCCTCGACGCGGCCCTCGTCCTCATCAGCGACCACGGCTACCCCGCGCTCAGCGTCGAAGCCATCGCTCGGCAGGCACGCGGGTCGAAAACGGTCGTCTACAACGCTTACGGCGGCCTGGAGCCGCTGCTACATGCGCTGCTCGACCGCGAAGAAACGGCTGCGCTGACATCGCTCGCGCACGCCGCACCAGACAGTTGCATTGACAGACTGCGGGCGCCCGGCGCTCCGACGGTGCCGGGCTCAGTGCGGTGGCTTCCGCGGCCCGGGTCTGACTCTCACAGTTGCTGACGCCGTGTCGGTGGTCCGGAAAATGACCCGTCGACCCGGCCGCGGGGCCACCGCCGGCACGACCGGTCGGGCGGAGTGACCTCAGAGGAGCTTGCGCACACAGGCCCGCTCAATGTCCTGTCCGCCGTCCCGGCCATGCGTGCCATCCCCAACCCCGGTATGAGGAAAGGACGGCTCGGCCACGATGGCACGCCCCCGCACTCGCAACAACCGTACGTACGCACAGCGCCCGGCACCACGTCCCGCGAACCTCGACCGCGGTGTCGTCGGCGGAGTGGATACGCACAAGGACGTGCACGTCGCCGCCGTCTGCGACCCGCTTGGCCGGGTGCTGGCCACCGCCGAGTTCGTCGCGGACGAGACCGGCTACGTCGCGCTGTGGGACTGGCTGCGCGCCTTCGGCGACGTCGCCGCTGTCGGCATCGAGGGCTGCAGCGCCTGGGGCGCCGGGCTCGCCCGGTTCCTGATCGCCGCCGGCGTGCGGGTCATCGAGGTCGATCGGCCGAACCGGCAGGTCCGCCGCCGACGTGGCAAGTCCGACACGATCGACGCCGAGGAAGCCGCCCGCGCCGTGATCTCCGGGCGCGCCACCACTGTTCCCAAGGCGCAGACCGGTGCGGTCGAAGCGATCCGCCAGCTGCGCATCGCTCGCCGCGGCGCGATCCGCTCGAGGACACGAGCCCTCAACCAGCTCGCCGCGCTCATCGACACCGCACCCGACGCGCTGCGCCGCGAGCTGCGGGACCTCTCGCCCACCCAGCGGGTCCGCGCGGCCGCCCGGCTGCGACCCGGCCCGCTGCACTCGCTCACCGCCGCCACCAAGATCGCACTGGTCAGCTTCGCGAAGCGCGTCGAGTACCTCGCCGACGAGATCGCCGCCCTCGACGAACACCTCACCGCCCTGATCACCGACACCGCGCCCGACCTGCTCGCCAAGCGCGGTGTCGGTGTCGACACCGCCGGCGCGCTGCTCGTCGCCGCCGGCGACAACCCCGACCGGCTCCGCCACGAGCGATCCTTCGCGGCCCTCTGCGGCGCCTCACCCGTCCAAGCCTCGTCCGGCAAGCGCCATCGACACCGGCTCAACCGCGGCGGCGACCGCGAAGCCAACAGCGCGCTGTGGCGGATCGTCATCGTCCGCATGACCTGCGACCAACGCACCCGGGACTACGTCACCAGGCGCACCGCCGAAGGGCTCAGCAAACCCGAGATCATCCGCTGCCTCAAGCGCTACATCGCCCGCGAAGTTTTCAACGCCCTCCCCAAGACCCTCGTCGAACTGCAAGAACCCGCCCCCACCCCGCTCGCCGAGGTCGCTTGACACAAGAGGAGCGTCAACCTGGACGACCCCGCCGTTGCGTTGACCGACTGGCTGCGGACGCTGCTCGGCGCTGTCAGCGACAACCCCCTACCTGGCGGCTGATGCTGCTCCCGGCCGACGGCACGCCACCAATGGTGCGTCAACGGATCCAACGCGGACGAGACATCGCCCTCATCCAGGCCCGGCGGCTCACAGCCGCGCTGCTCGCCAACGACCCCGACGCAGATGTCGATCTCGCTGCCCGGGCGATCCTCGCGATCGGCGAAGAAAACGCCCGCCTCATGCTCAACCACCCAGACAAGTACCAGCCCGATCGACTCGTGGACTTCGCCGCCACGCTAGCCGCCAAGCTGCACGCCCCACTCTCCGCCGCACCACACCGGCACCGCCGCAACGGAGCCGCATGAGACGCGTCGAGTAGGCCGAGAGCGAAGCGACCATAACCGCCACCACCTGGCGACATCGCCGGACTTGGCAAACCGCTTGAGAACGCCGGATGGCGTGCGAAAGCTGTCCTGGGATGCCCGAAAGTTGGGCGCTGTTGTGGTCGGCTGTCTTGCTCGGACTCAGCCTGAGCTCCCACGGCACCGAACCGCTGAGTACTTCTCCCGGATGGCTACTGATCGGTGCGGCCCGCGAGGACTTCGGCGAGGATTGACGTTCCCTTTCGAAGTTCTGCAGCGCGCTCAACCTCGCCTGCGCGCTCGTACCCGACCGCAGCCTCTAAGCGCTCGTCGACCTCGTGCCGCACCAGGACGCTCAACTCGTCGCCGTCAGCTCTAACCGAGCGACTTCGCGAGCGCCTATCCCTCGCGGACTTCGCTCGAGGGGGACGCCGGCGAGATCGGACGGGTCGAGCGCAGGAGCTTCCGCGTTGTCGATTGCGGCGATGGTGGTCCGCAGGACGCATCGCGATCGCATCGCGATCCCTCATGGCGACGCTCTATCGCCGGCGCAATAGAAGACGAATGCTGGCGTCCTCATGTGTTTCCACAACACCGGGACGGTAGCGCGGGTTGCCTTCGGCGAGTTGTCCGCTGGTGCCCGGGCATGGCGGGCCGCTACCGGCCGGCGGTCGGACGACGGGGAGGTCGACCGCCTCCTCACGGCAGTGACCGCTCGGTGCCGGACTCCAGATGCTGTGCGATGAGCGGTACGTCGTCGAGCGCCCCGGAAGCGATCGACATGACAAAGTCATACGCCTCGTCGTTGGTCATGGTGAGCCGCCAGCCGTTCAGCCCGTAGAAGGCGATAAAGGCGGCCAGCCCGAGTCGCTTGTTGCCGTCGACGAGCGCATGGTTGCGGACCACGGAGTGCAGCAAGGCGGCTGCCTTCTCGTGGACGGTGACGTAAGCGTCGGTACCGAACGCTGATGCCTGCGGGCGGGCCGCGGCTGCCTCCAGCAGGCCGGCGTCACGCAGTTCGACCGGTGCTCCCGTCGCCCGCTCAGCGATGTACAGCAGATCCTCGACGTCGAGGTAGATCACTGTCCGAGTCGCTCGAGCGCCTCGGCGTACCGGGGCAGCTCACGATCAAGGACAGCGTCCAGCAACTCTCGCTCGCTGGTCCGCTCGATGTAGTCCCGAACCGCCTGGCGTGCGACCTCCTGCATGGACCGCCCCTCGCGCTCCGCGCGCTTGCGCAGCGCTTCGCTTTCCTTTTCGTCGAGCCGGAGCGTCATAGCCACGGCTCGATGATACCAGAACTGATACCGCGCGCTAGCGCCGGCCATGCTCGTGACTTGTCCGCCGGTGCCCGGACATAGCGTGCTACTAGCGATCACGGTCCGAGGGCGGGAACTCGATCGCCTCCTCACGGCACCTCAGTAGTGGTAGCGGGCCTGCAGGATCACGACGTCGTCGCCGTCGACTAGGTACACGAGCCGGTGTTCTTCGGTGATTCGGCGCGACCATGCGCCGGACAGCACGTGCCGGAGTTGCTCGGGCTTGCCGATGCCGGTGAAGGGATCTCGCAGGACATCCTCGACCAGCCGGTTGACCCGCTTCAGCGTCGCCCGGTCGGTCTGGACCCAGTGCTGGTAGTCCTCCCAGCCGTGCGGCGTGAAGACGAGCCTC
>DASSKL010000046.1 GCA_035690485.1 Mycobacteriales bacterium
AGCGCGCGCACAACGCCTCGACCCGTCGGCGCACGGCCAGGGCGGATGCGCGACGGTCGCGGACCGCGGTCCCGTCCCAGTCGAAGACGATCGCTTCGAAGGTGCGATCCAGGCCGTGCACCCGATCACGATGGTCCGTTCCGATGGCCAGGGCTAGGGGCGATGGTCCCGGAGCGTCAGCCGAGCTTTTAGCCGAGGGCTCCCAGCGGCCCGTTTGCCTCGACCGCGGTGAGCTGCCCGAATCGGACGACCGGCCGGGGCTTGCAGGAAGGCGGTGAGCGCTACGCGGACGCGACGACCTCACGGACCTCGACGTCGACCAGTTCGACGCCGTCGGGCAGGGGGCCGCCTCGCACCATTTGCGCTGCCTGCTGCGCGTTCTCCTCGGAGTCGAACACGACCATCGACAGGCCAGGACCACTGCCTCCGGGAGGCGCGGTCCAGAAACCAGCCTTGAACCCGGGCGCTTGCTTCACGCCCGGGACCACGACCTCGTTCAACTGCTTGCGGGACGACTCGACGTCATTGACAGTTACCCGCACGACCACTGCGTACATCGCGCCCCCTCGTGTACGTCGGAAGGCAAGAACGTACTCGCGATCGGGGGGCGTTGGAAGGCGCGATAGGGATCTCGTTCGCGGCGAGAGGCTCGATGCCCCCACATGGGTGGCCGTCGAGCCTCTCCTTGTCGCCGGACCGGCGGGCGGTCTACATCGACTGACGGTGGTGTCGGGTGTGACGCAATGTGCCCGGAAGGGTCAGCTTTGGACGGGAGGTGTACGTGGAAGCGAGCCGAGCCAGCGCCAGGGCGGCGAGCATGAGGCCGAAGTCGCGCAGTCCGATGTCCCAGAACACCTGGCCGTGCGCGCCAGCCGTCGCACCGACGACGATCAGGTTCGTCACGATGCCGCCCAGCCAGGCCGTCACTACGTACGGCGCGTAGCGGGGGACCGCCAGCACCAGCAGGCCGGCGAGGATTTCGACTCCGCCCACTCCCCACATGAACTGCTGCGGAGTCACGCTCAAGAAGTCGGAGAACCCTGTCCACAGGTACTTCGGCCAGAACGTCATCCAATTGAAGTACTTGTCCAGGCCAAACAAGATCGGAGCCACCACGAACGCGAGGCGGAGGATCAAGTATGCCTGGTAGGAGGGATCGCGCAGTCGCTCCGAGCTGTACGCCTCGCGGTGCAGCAGTTGCGGCACACGGTGGCGCGTCGGTGTCTCCAGGGTTGTCATTGGCGATCGCCTTCCTTCTCTAAATCGCCTCTAAGTTGACGTTAGAGCGGCCGAGCCTATTCGTCAACCAGAGTTGGCGTTAGAGTGGGCTCATGAGCAGGAAGTCCACCGTGCGTACGCCGCGAGCGGAGGCGTCGAGTCCTACGGCCGACCAACTTGCGATGGTCACGACACTGCATGAACCGTTGCGGCGACGCCTCTACGAGTTCGTGGCCGGCCAGGCGGGACCGGTGACCCGCGACCAGGCTGCGGAAGCGATGGCTGTCGCCCGTACGGTAGCCGCGTTCCATCTCGACAAGCTGGCCACGGCCGGCTTGCTCACAGTCGAGTTCGCCCGCCCGCCCGGCCGGCCGGGTGGACCGGGTGCGGGCCGCCCGGCGAAGCACTACCGGCGAGCCGGGACTGAGATCAACGTGAGTCTGCCGGAGCGACGTTACGGGCTCGCCGCGGACCTGCTTGCGCAGGCCGTCGTCTCCGCGTCGGCGGTCGGTACCGACGCCGGGCGCGAGGCGCACACCGCCGCGCGCCGGTACGGTCGGTCGCTCGGTGAGCAGGTGACTGGACTCCCACGCAGCGTCCGAGGCAGACTGCGCGCCTTGATACCGGTGTTGACCGACCAGGGCTTCGAGCCCTGTGAAGACAACGGGACGTTGCGCCTGCGCAACTGTCCCTTCCGTTCACTCTCTCAGCGGCACCCCCAGCTCGTGTGCGGCATGAACCTGGAGTTGGTCGCTGGACTGCTAGATGGCAGTGGCTGTACTGATCTTCGGGCGGAACGCCAGTCGGACGCCAGCTGCTGCTGCGTCCAGGTCCGCCCGGTTTCGCAGCGGTGAAGTGGACGGCATCATGCCCGGCCGGGAGCCCTCGCCGCGACGTGACGGCTATGCACCACTGCGCGCCTATGCCGCGATCGGCGACGGCCGCACGATCGCGCTGATAGCAGAGGACGGGTCCATTGACTGGCTCCCGCTGCCCAACCTCGACTCGCCGACCGTCTTCGCCGCAGTGTTGGACAGCGAGACGGGCGGCTGCTTCACGCTGGCCCCTACCGCGCCGTTCCGGGTGGCTCGGCGCTACCTGGCGGATACCAACGTCCTGGAGACGACGTTCCTCACCGATGACGGCGAGGTGCGCGTCGTCGACGCCATGACGATCCTTGACGAGTCTCTAGGGCCGTTCCGTGAGCTGCAGCGCCGGGTGGAAGGCATAGCCGGCCGGGTCTCGATGCGCTGGCAGCTCCATCCGCGGTTCGGCTACGGCCAACGCCCGACCCGGCTGGAGTTGCGGGCAGGCGTCCCCATCGCGGTCTCCGGCGGCGACGCGTTGGCCATCTGCGCGTTCGACGCAGGGCGGCCGCAGATCGAAGGCGGCGTGGTCGGTGGCTGTTTCGAGACTTCGCCCGGCTCGCGCAGCGTGGTCGCGCTGTGCATGGCGCATCAAGAGCCGCTGCTCTTCCCGGCGCGAGCGGAGCTGGATGCGCGGTTCGACCGGACCGTGGCGGCGTGGCGGACCTGGGTTGCGGCCCGCGCGCCGGTCGGCCCATGGCAGGGTGCGGTGACCCGCAGCGCGCTCGCCCTGAAGTTGCTCGTACACGCGCCGTCGGGCGCGGTGGCGGCGGCCGCGACGACTTCGCTGCCCGAGCAGATCGGCGGGGAACGCAACTGGGACTACCGCTTCTGCTGGGTGCGTGACTCGGCGTTCACTCTCGACTCCCTGCTCCGGCTCGGTTGCGCCCCGGAGGCGCAGGCCTACTTCTGGTGGTTGGTGCACGCCTCGCAGTTGACCCGCCCTCGCCTGCAGCCGCTGTACCGGCTCGACGGAGGAGCGCGTGCTACCGAATCCAGCCTGCCGCTTCGCGGCTACCTCGGGTCGCTACCCGTGCGGATCGGCAACGCCGCCGCAGGCCAGCGGCAGCTCGACACCTACGGCGAACTGCTCCAGACGGCGTGGCTCTACGCGGATGCCGGGCAATACATCGACCCGGATATCGGCGCGCGGCTGGCCGACATAGCCGACCTCGTGTGTCGGCTCTGGCGGGAGCCGGACGCCGGCATCTGGGAGGTGCGCAGCGCGCCGGCGCACTTCACCCACTCCAAGATGATGTGCTGGGTGGCTCTCGACCGTGCGGGCCGGCTCGCCGACCACGGGGCGCTGCCCCGCCCGCACGTGGCCGAGTGGCGGAGGCAGGCGGAGGAGATCGGCGAATTCATCGAGCTGCGCTGCGTCTCGGAACGACGGGACGGCTACACGCGGTCGGCCGGTAGTGAAGAGCTGGACGCCAGTGTGCTTCTCGGCCTGCTGTCCGGCTACGGCGACCCGCGATCGGCGCGCTGGGGCCGGACGGTCGAGACCGTGCGCCGGGAGTTGGGGCACGGTCCCTACGTCTACCGCTACACCGGCGAGGACGGTCTCGCCGGCGGGGAGGGGGCTTTCGTGAGCTGCTCGTTCTGGCTTGCCGAGGCGCTGGCCAGGGTGGGTCGCCTGGCGGACGCCACCGCCCTCATGAACGATCTCGTCGCGCTCGGAAACGACGTGGGGCTCTTCGCCGAGGAGATCGAGCCGAGCACCGGCGCGTTCCTGGGCAACCTGCCGCAGGGCCTGAGCCACCTGTCGCTGATCAGCGCTGCGACGGCGATCGCTGAGGAGAGCGCGTGACTGTGTGGCCGGCGCTCGCGGGCGGCTTTGCGGGGACCTTGGTGCTCACGACCATCCTGCGCACGGCCAGCGAGCTGAACCTGACCCGGATGGACCTTCCCTTCCTGCTCGGCACCGCGTTCACCGCCGACCGCGCTCGGGCAAAGGCGGTCGGCTACGCCGCGCACTTCGTCATGGGCCTGGCGTTTGCCACGGGCTACTACGCGCTGTTCCTCGCGGTGGGACGCCACGACTGGTGGCTGGGCGCCGCGTTCGGCCTTGGCCAGGGTCTGTTCGCCGGCACGGTCCTGGTCAACGTGCTGCTCCCGCTCGTGCACCCTCGGATGGGCTCGCCGCTGAGCGACGCCACCACCGTCGCGCTGCTCGAGTCACCCGGGTTCATGGCGCGCAACTACGGTCTGCGGACGCCAGCAGTGAGCCTTGTCGCGCACGTCCTCTACGGCACGGTCATTGCCGTGTTCCTGACGCTCGCCAACCGTTGACGCTCGGCCTGGCCGATTAGCCTGTCAGCCGTTCGGCGAGGACATTGACGGCATCTGGCTTCCGCGTGGCTGGGTGAGGCCGGGTACCGCATCTGGGGCAGCCAGGAGGAGGACGCCGAGGGCGACGAGCACGGCAACGGTTGTGTAGTTCGCCGTACGGCGCCACGGCAACGTCTTCTCCAACGCGATCAGCCCGGCGACCAACGCCATCCAGACGATGCTCATGACGCCGAGCGCAAACAGTCCGGCCATGAGTGCCCAACAGCAGCCGATGCACCAGGCACCGTTCGTCGCGCCCATCCGCAGCCCGCCGGACCACCCGTCCCGCCAGGCGCCGAGCAGAAACCCCAGAGGGCTTCGACACTTGCCGAGGCAGATGTCCTTGAGCGGAGTGATCTCGTACGCCGCCGCCGCCAGGAGTGTGGCCGCAGCGGCCGGTCGGCCGGCGCGGTCCCAGCCGAGCGCGTGTGCGTTCAGCCCATGTACGCCGGCGGCGAGCGCGAACGCCAACATCCCGGCTGCGGCCCACAGCATCAGGTAGCCGGCGGTGAAGGCGACAGGTGCGTAGGGCGTTCGCGTCATCCGCGCATACAGTGCGACCGTCGGCGCCACCGACGGGAGCATCATCGCGGCCATCATCACGGTCCAGACGCCGGCGAACCAACCGAACGACCCCAGCGTCGTCCACGGGCCGCTGTCCATGCCGCCCATCTCCCGAGCGGTCCACCACCACCCGGAGCCGGCAAACGCCAGCAGCAGGAGGACAAGGCCGAACCGGGTGCGTATGGCGCCGGCCGGGCCCGCCAGGCCTTCGACGAGTCTCGACGACGGCCCTACGGCCATCCTCGTCAAGCTGCCCAGGAGAAGTTGGCGTATGAGACGCCGGTCTTTCCTTCGTAGGCGATGCCGAAGGCGTTGATGCGGGAGCGCTTCGCCTCCGCCATCGTCAGGTCGGGCCCCACGGGATGGAACATTCCGTCGAACTTGACCGGCCGGCCGTCCTCCTTGCCGAACGGCACGATGTCCTCGATCTCGAACTCGATCGAGCTGCCCACCCGCACCGAGTGGCGCAGCCCGTCGTCGTCGATGTCGATGGTTGCGCGTTCGGCGCCGACCACTTCACCTATCAGCGGCGCGAGTGCGGCCATCGGTCCGCCGAGCCGGCCGCTGAAGACTCCGAGGAGACCGTCGAACTGCTCGTCACTGGCGTCCTGGTCGACATACAGGCCGACCTTCCAGTTGCCGTCTGTCATGACCTTCGGCGTGTCGGCGATGACCACGACCTTGCGTCCCGCGACGTCTACGCCGTTGACCGAGCCCTCGCGGATGTTGAACGCGAGGGTGGCACGGCAGTAGTCGTACGTTGCCCCGTGGTCGAAGCTCAGATTGCACGGACACATCAGTTCGCAGGAGCAGGTCTCCGCGTAGCTGCCCGCCAGGTTCCACGACATCGCGCCCTCCCTGACCGGAAGGCGCCCACTGTCCCCCGCTCGGCGAGGCGCGTCAAGGCGTGAAATTACATCGCGGTCCGACCACAGGACATACCGGGATCGGAGCCATCGCCGGCTCATCCGGTACGAGTCGCGTGACCCGTGAGGGGCTGAAGTAGGCAGCCGTCGAGCCGATTGTGAACGGGGCCCGTGCAGTAGCGGTTTGCTGGAGATCGGCAATGATCAGGTACGCCTGCATCTGACCTGGAGCCGGGACATGTCTTCGAAGAAGAGACCGGGTGACGGTCTTGGTGAGGGTGACGCCTGGCTTGCCGCCGTCGCGACTGCAGCGGCGAAGGACTCCGGCGCGCCTGTCGAGCTGTTGGGTGAGTACCTGCCCATGCTGGCTGCCGCGACGGTGAGTGGGAGACGACCGCACGCCCGGGACTTGGATGCGGTGGGACTCATCGGGCGGCGCGCCGCTGAGGAGGGCATCCCGCCAGGACGAGTCGTCGACTTGTACCTGTCGGCTGCCTGGCGGGCGTGGCGTCAGCTGCCGGTCGTGGCTCGCTCCCGCGACAGTGAGGTGGTTCGAGGAGCGGCCGAAGCCGTGCTTCGTGTCGTCGACGACGCGGTCGCCGCCTTGGTCGAGGGGTTCCAGGAGGCCCGCCGGCAGATGATCCGGCGCGAGGAGGCGTTGCGCCAAGAGTTGGTTGACGACCTGCTCCGGGGTGGCGCCGACGTGGCCGGGCTCGTTGAGCGGGCCGAGCCGTTCGGCATCGACCTCGGGCGTCCGCACCAGGTCCTCATCGCCGCACCCGCCAGTGAGGACCGGACAGCCCTGGAGGCGGCCGGTCTAGCGCTGGAGCGTTCGATGCTCGACCAGTTTGGTGACCGCAACGTGCTGATCGCCTCGAAGGAGGGCCGGATCGTCGTACTGGCTCCCGCTGATGACAGCGGACCGAGAGCTCGGTCGCAGGCCCGTGACGTCGCCGGGTTCGTGCATAGCCGGCTCAGCGATCTTCGCGGCGGTGCGCGGTGGCGAGTCGCGGCGGGACGTGCCTACCCCGGCGCCTACGGCATCGCGCGTTCCTACGAGGAGGCGCGGGAGTCGCTGGCCCTGTCGGAGCGGCTGCAGTCGGCAGCACCGATCGTGCGATCGCGTGAGCTCCTCGTCTACCGCGTCCTGGCGCGCGATCACGCGGCCATCGTCGATCTGGCGGACACCGTGCTCGCGCCGCTCCGGCAGGCTCGCGGCGGCCCCGAGCCGTTGCTGGAGACGCTCGAGGCGTATCTCGCCGCGGGTGAGGTGGCCACGGAAGCCGCACGTCGACTGCACCTGTCGGTGCGAGCGGTGACCTACCGGCTCGGTCGCATCCGCGAGTTGACCGGCTACGACCCGGCGGCGCCCCTGGATCGGCTCACGCTCTACAACGCGGTGCTTGGCGCGCGGCTGATCGGCTGGCCGACCGAGAGCGCCTGACCGGTCAGCCTTGACCAGCCGCCCCGGCGGCGCCCTATCCGGAGCGCCGCCACCGTGCGAAGGCGATGGCCAGCGGGGTTGCGGTGAAGACCGATGACCAGGTGCCGAGCAGGATGCCGACGAGGAGCGCGAGGGCGAAGTCGGTGAGCGAGTCACCGCCGAGAAGGGTGAGCGCGGCGAGGATGAACAGGGCGCCCATGCCGGTGTTGACGGTGCGTGGCACCGTCTGCAGGCATGCGTCGTTGGCGACGGTCGCCAGTGGCTCGGACCCCCGCCTGCCGAGCAGCTCACGGACCCGGTCGAAGACGACGACCGAGTCGTTGACCGAGTAACCGATGACCGTGAGCAGCGCGGCCAGGAAGACGCCGTCGATCGGTTTGCCGAGCCACGCGAACAGGCCGAGCAGGATCACGACGTCGTGCGCCATCGCGACGACGGCGGCCGCGCTGAACGTCCACCGGAACCGCACGGCGAGGTAGAGGAGCTGCGCCACCAGCGCCACCCCGAGCGCGATCAGCGCCTTGCCTCTCAACTCGTCGGACATGCTCGGGCCGATGAACTCGTCGCGCACGATCTCGGCTGTCCCGCCGAGCTCGGCCAGTGCCGACCCGACGTCGGCCTTGACCACGTCGCTCATGCCCGCCGCGCGTACGGCGATGCCCCGGTCGGTGGTCTGCACCACAGCGCGCGGCAGGCCCGCGTCGGCGACCGCCGGGCGGGCGGCGTCGATGTCAACGGTCTGCGTGGTCGCGTACTCCACGGTGCGCCCGCCGGTGAACTCCAGCCCGAGGTCGAGCCCGCGCGCCGCGATCCCGGTCACGGCGAGGACGACCGCGATCGCCGACAGGGCCAGCCACCGGCGCCGGTGGCGCATGAGATCAGGCCGGTGCGTGGTCAGCCACCGCCGCACGGCGCCCACGTCGGCCAGGCCGGTGAGTTGCGGTCGGGTTCGCACCCCCTTGCGGCTCGCGGCGAACTCGAGCAGCGCGCGGGTGAGCACGAGCGCGGTGAACATCGAGGCGAGTACGCCGATCGACAGCGTCACGCCGAAGCCGCGGACGGGGCCGGCGGCGAGGAAGAACAGCAGACCGGCGGCGAGCAGGGTCGTGACGTTGGAGTCGATGATGGCGCTCCAGGCGCCCCTGAAGCCGCCTGCGACCGCGCGTCTGAGCCGCCCGGTCGCGGCACCGGCGTACTCCTCGCGGCTGCGCTCGAAGACGAGCACGTTGGCGTCGACGGCCATGCCGATGGCGAGCACGAAGCCGGCGATCCCGGGCAGCGTCAAGGTGGCGCCGAACGCGAGCAGTGCGGCGTAGGAGATCAACGCGTAGGAAGCCAGCGCCACCGCTGCGATGGCGCCGGCCAGCCGGTAGACGGCGACGACGAACAGGATGGTGAGGGCGGCACCGATCAGACCGGCGCGAGTGCTCGCGGCGATCGCGTCGGCGCCGAGTGTCGGCCCGACCGTGCGCTGCTCCACCACCTCCACCGGCACCGGCAGCGCGCCGGCCCGGATCAGCAGCGCCAGGTCCTTTGCCTCTGCCGGGGTGAAAGACCCGGTGATCGTCGTCGACCCGCCGGCGATACCGCTGCCGCAGCGCACATCGGTGACCACCTGCGGCGAGGAGATGATGCGGTCGTCGAGCACGATCGCCACTCTCCGCTGCGGGTCGCCCGCCGGGTGGCAGGCCGCCTCGCCGGTGAGCTTGGCCCACCGGTCGCGCCCGCCGCCGCGGAAGTCGACGTTGACCTGCCAGCCGGCGCCGAACTGCGGCTCGAGTATTGCGTCGGCGCCCTTGACGTCGTCGCCGGTTAGCGCGCCCGGGCCGAGCAGGAGCGGTTGCCCGTCCTCGTCGGGCAGCACCCGGGCGCCGTCGCCGTTGCCGTTTACCGTCGGTCCCTGCCCGCCCTCGCCGAGCACGGGGTGGAAGGCCAGTTGTGCGGTGCGGCCGATCACACGCTGCGCTTCGCGGGGGTCGGTCACCCCGGGCAGCTCCACGACGATGCGCTTCGTCCCCGACCGGGCCAACGTCGGCTCGGTCACCCCGAGTGCGTCGACGCGGCGACGCAGCACCTCGAGCGTGCGATCGGTGACCTCACCGTTGACGGTGACGGTGCGGGTGTCCTTCGCCTCCAGGACGATCTGCGTGCCCCCGCGCAGGTCGAGCCCGAGCCGGGGCGACTCGACTACGGCGAGCACGCCCGCGGTGACCAGGGCGGCCAGCGCCAGCAACGCCCTGACCAGTGTGGCGCCGGCCACCTGCCGTCAGCGGCGCAGCGGGCGCGCGGCCGCCTGGCACGGCGTGCACAGCCGCGCCTCCGGCAGCACCTCGAGGCGTTCGGGGGCGATGGCGCCACCGCAGGCGCCACACTGGCCGTAGCTGCCGTCGGCGACCCGGGTCAGCGCCTCTTCCACCTCGATCAGGGCGCGCCGTGTTGACGCCAGCTGGTTCTCCAGCAGCTCGACATCGACGAGCGAGCCCCCGCCCGACGCCTGGGTGATGGCGGCACGCATGTCGTGCAGGTTCAGCTCGAGCTGGACGGTCTCGTCCACCCGCCGGCGCCACTGCCCCTCGAGCAGCGCGCGGGCCTCGGCGGTTGCCTGAGCTGGCCGGTTGCGGTGACGACTGCTGGTCATGTCGCTCCCTCGCGCGATTTGGTCGGGGCCGGTTGTGCGCCGGTGACGTGACGCGGGACCCGGGCGCGCCTTCATCGTCGCCGGGTCGCTCCTGGCGGGCACTGTCTCTACAGGGCACAAAGGCGGGCCACACGTTGCCGACCGCCGGCAAGTACGGCAGCGAACAGTTGGATAGATCAGTCAGCAGGCGTCTTCACCAGCGCAGAGATGTCAACTATTCTCCTTGTCGCCCGCTCGCCGCTGACGCTGTTCGCTGCGCTCACACGCACCTGCGTCGGCCAGTTCGGATCCGGGCCGGCCTGAAGTGAGGCAGGCACTAGGAATCTCTGTGCCAGCTCTTGCCCGACCAGGACCAGATTTCGCGGTAGTTCTCAGAGGGGATTGGCCCCCCGAACAGCAGCAGCCTGCCAGACAGCGTTTCCGTGACCAGGCCTCCAGGGCTGTCGGGTCCTCCCGCATCCTCGAGCGCGGCCCAGTTGCGGCCATTCCAGACCCAGGTAGCCGCGGTTCCGGTCTGAAAGAGGACGACCGCCTGCGTTAGGGGGTCATAACCCAATCTGTCGAGGAGAGGGTCGAACGGGGGTGATGGTGTGGCCCTTTCGTGCCGCCAGTCGTGCCCGTCGAACACCCAGAGGTTGCTCGCGGGAGTCACTTGGTCGACATCCTGGCGAGCGCCGGTGGAGCCTTGCGTGAGCAGCACGACTTCGCGCCTCGCGTCGTCGTACGTGATCAACGGTGCGCGTAAGAGTGCGGGTGCGTGTGGGGTGAACACTCTCTTCCAGTCCTGTCCCGTCCACGCCCACGTCTGAAGGAGGCTTGGGCGGTTGGGAGGACTCGTCGCGCAACACGTGGTGACGAGAAGCACCTGCCGCCTGGCTGTGTCGTAGACGGCGGCCGGAAATGCGCCTTCCTGCGGGTGGTCCCGGGCGTTCAATCGGTGCCAGTTGACACCGTCCCATCGCCATGTGTCTGGCGGTGCCCCGATACCTCCGAATAGCAGCAAACTGCCATCCGAGGGGTTTGCGGCGAGCGCCGGTGCACTCCGTTCTGACGGCGCGTCTGACGTTGCCTGCGCGCGCCAACCGGCCGGGTTCCATGCCCAAGTGGTGCGTGGCAGCAGCGCTCCATGTGGCGCGGCGTCGAGCTGGCCACCGCCGAAGAGAATGACGTCTCCGGTGAGCTGGTCGTAGGCCATGCTGGCTTCGGTACGGCCGCCGGGAGCGTGTTGGCTCGGATCCGGCAGAAGAAGCCCGGTCGAGATGGGGGCCGGCGCCAGTACCGGGTTCTTGCGTGCCGGTGATGCGGTGTCGTGACCGTACCGGAGGACTATGACGACGGCGGCAAGGGCGGCAAGGCCGATCAACCACGAGGCGGATCGAAGCGATTCTGGCCGTGACCGAGAGTTGGGGACGAGCGGTCGATCTCGCCATGGAGGTAGCTCAACAGAATCGGGCCAGATGTATACGTCGCTGTCATGTAGCAGCCGCATAAGGGCGGGAGCGGCAATCACGGCCCAGTCGGCACGAGGTAGACGGATGAACAGACCTGCAGCTTCCGCCGGCCCGTCAGCACCTGGCGGGCATACGACCAGGGCAACTGCCCGGTTGGAGGTCGTGGGGTTCGCTGAGTGCGCGATTTCGTCGGGGTTGTCGAGCACCTTCACCAGACGCCACGCTGACATGTTCGCGCGTTCGTATAGTGACCATTGCGATCCGTCTGCAGCGGTGTGCTGCAGGAGCCCGACGAACCTGGAGACGTCGTTCGGCTGATCCCCGGTGGCGTCGTGCGCTGCGATCAACGTCGCGGTTCGAATCACGGCGAACTCCAGGCCCGGATAAAGCCAGGGTTCCAGCCATGCGGGAGGATCGTTTAGCCGGAGCGGCGTTGCGCTGAGCCCGTGCACGGCAGAGGACTACGTCGCTGGTAGTGAATGGGCCGAGCGGCGGGTGCACTTTTCCTCGTGGAGATCGTGGAACGTAACGGCCTCCTTGCGGGATTCCCGTTCAGCAGCGCGCGATCTCGAGGCAGTTCGGAGCCACCGTCTCAGCTCGGCGAGCTCAAGATGGTGTCGGCCACAGTGACGCCATCCAGCGGCACCTGGGATAGCTCGTCCTGGGTGTCTGCCGCCGGCGCGAGCGCGTTGAGGAACCACTGTGTGGTCTCGTTGGCCATGTACTCGGGTGAGAATCTCGCATCGTCGCGATACCACGTGTAGTAATGGTGGACGAGCCCGAAGAAGGTGATAGTCACCAGCTCAGCAGGTACGTCAGGCCGGAAGACGCCTTCCTTCTGGCCCTGCTCAACGACACCACGAAAGGCGAGATGGTACTTCCGGCGATTGGCCCGCACGGTTGCCAGTTTCTCCGGCGGCAGGCGGTGCATCTCCCGGAGAAAGATGAGGACGTCGTCCTTGTGCTCCGCGGTGGTGAGCATGACGTCTCGCATCAGGGCTTCCAGGGCGTCCGGCGCGGCCAACGCCTGACTGCTCACGCGCTCGAGGGTATCGAGTTCCTTCGTTATGACGCGGTTGTAGACCTCGAGCAGCAGGTCGTCTTTGGACGAGTAGTGGTGATACAGCGCACCCTTGGTGACACTCGCTGCATCCACGATCTCCTGGACCGAGGTACCCAAGAATCCCTTCTCGGCGAAGAGGCGAGTTGCGTGCGACAAGATGCGTTCGGTGACCGGTAGTTCGCTCAGGCTCGACGCGTCTGCGGCAGCACGGCCGTTGGCCTTTCGTGCCGGAACCGAGGATCGCCCGCGTCGGGATTTGGTGGCCACTCTTCCTCGTTCACCTCAGAATGATCGGTAGCATCACTGAGACTTCATTGCATTCGTGGATATCACGAAACCTCGCCGATTGTAGTTCACACGCGCCTGATCGATTCGGCCCCGAGGGCGACGGTGGCGCGCTTCTCACGACGCCTTGGCCGGGCCGCCGCTCATGCGGAAGTCGGGCTGGTGCTTGAGGATCTCCCGGCGGGCGATCGTCATCTTGTGCACCTCGTCGGGGCCGTCGGCGATGCGCAGCGTGCGCATGTGCGCGTACATGTGCGCCAGCGGGGTGAACTGGGTGACGCCGGCGGCGCCGTGCACCTGGATCGCCCGGTCGACGACCTTCAACGCGATGTTGGGGATCGCG
>DASSKL010000047.1 GCA_035690485.1 Mycobacteriales bacterium
GTTGCGCTCCGCGCAACGGTCCAGGAAGCGCTGCAGCCGCTCCCGGTTGGCCAGGCCGGTGAGCGCGTCGTGCAGGGCCTGGTGCTCGAGCTGCTCCTCGGTCGCCGCCCGGTCGGTGACGTCGGTCGCGACGACGAGGCCTGCGTCGTCGGTGTCGCTCGAAGGCAGGCAGGACACGTCGTAGACCCGCCCGCCGAGCGGGAGCCGGCCCGCCCACGGCCGACCGGCGCTCGCCGCCTGGACGGCCTCCGCTCCGGGCGGCCCGAGCAGCTCGGCCACCGACCGCCCCACCAGAGCGGTCGTCGGGTCGCCGAGCGCCGCTAGCTCGCGCCCTTCGGCGAGGGTTACGACGCCGTCATGGTCGAAGGCCAGCAACAGGATCGGCGCGGCGGCGAGCACCGCGCGCATGCGTTCCTGGGTCTCGCGCAGAGCGGCCTCGGCCGCTCGCAGCTCGGTGATCTCGTTGGTGACGCCCACCAGGCGAAGCGGCCGGCCGGCCTCGTCGTGGACCGGCCGGCCCCGGGCGGCCTGCCAGTGGACGCTGCCGTCCGGGCCGATCGTGCGGTATTCGCAGACGAAGTCCTCGCCGGTGGCGAAGGAGTCCACCGCAGTCGCGTTGAGCCGCTCGCGGTCGTCGCGATGGACGATCGAGAAGAAGTCGTCGGTGCCGACATGGCCGCTCCCCGCGCTGGCGTTCGGGCCGAACAGCTGCAGGGCGCCGCCGGTGAAGTGGAACCTGTTGGTCGTTAGGTCGAGGACCCAGGTGACGGCGCGTCCGCTCTCGAGCGCGAAGGCGAACAGCACCGAGGCGTCGCTGTCGCTGGGCGGTTGCCCGCCGTCCCCCGTGCCCGGGTGAACCCCGGGTGTCGTCATGAGCATCACCCTGCTGGTCGGCGATCGACGGCCATTATCCGGGGTCGCTCCGCCCGCCCGCCAGGGCCCAGGTGGGCCATTCGGGGTCCGGGCTCGAGCCTGTACTTGCGGACGCAATAAACGTGCCGTACAGTTAGTTGCGTAGACAACGGTTCTCGGGAGTGCCCCCGGGTAGACCGTCGGAAGCCACCATCGAAGGAGCACCCTCATGAGCGAGACCCTCACCCCGGCCATCACCGACCTGACCGGTGACTACCGGATCGACACCGCGCACACCCGTATCGGCTTCGTCGCGCGGCACGCGATGGTGTCCAAGGTGCGCGGCACCTTCAAGCAGTTCGAAGGCCGTGCCCACCTCGACCAGGCCGACCCCACCAAGTCCACCGCGACGGTCACGATCGACATCGCCAGCATCGACACCGGCACCGAGCAGCGCGACGCGCACCTGCGCACCAACGACTTCTTCGACGCGCCCAACCACCCGACCATGACCTTCCAGAGCACGAAGGTCGAGAAGGTCGACGACGACACCTACCGGATGACCGGCGACCTCACGCTCAAGGGCGTCACCAAGCCGGTGACGGTGGAGTGGGAGCACACGGGCACCTCGAAGGACCCGATGGGCAACCTGCGGGCCGGCTTCGACGGCAAGGCGACCATCAACCGCAAGGACTGGGGCGTCGAGTGGAACGCGCCGCTCGAGACCGGCGGCGTCCTCGTCTCCGACAAGATCGTGCTGGAGTTCGACGTCTCCGCGATCAAGTCCGACGCTGCAAGCTGATCACCCTGGTGCCGGCTGGTCCTCCGTCGCGAGGACCAGCCGCAACGCCTCCACGACCGGCAGCCACGCCTCTTCGAGGTCCGTGTCGCTGCCGGTCGCGTGCGTTTCGTGGACGTGCAGGCGTACGACGCAGCCGGTGCTGACCGGTCGGATCGACCAGGTGAGGTAGGTCGCCGTACCGCTGCCGTCGGCGAGGACGTAGGACAGCAGCTCCGGCCCCCGCACGCACAGGACCTGCCCCTGCGAGCGCGGCAGGCCGGGCAGGCCGAAGCTCAGCGGCGCGTGCGGCTCCCACGACGAGTCGAGCCGCAGGCCGTGCAGGTAGCGCGCGGCCGTCTCCGGGCAGGTCAGCGCCGACCAGACCCGCGTGGCGCACGCCGTCGTGAGCAGGTGGAAGGTGTCGGACGCGACCGGGTCCCGTGGCGTGGCGACGGCGACCACCTCCTCGACGCTGACCAGACGAAGTCTCGCCGCCGCCGACCGGCCGCATGGCCCTTTCCGGAATTTGCCTAGGGTGGCGGGATGCCGCGGGTGCAGCACGTCGTCCTGTTCCGCTTCCGACCCGGCTTGTCCGCCGCGGAGGAGGCCGAGCTGGTTGCGATGGTGCGGGGCTGGCCCGCGGATATCGGCGGCTTCCGTACGTTGCGCTTCGGTCGCGACACCAGCGGCCGCGCCGCCGGGTGGGAGTGGCTGCTGCTGCAGGAGTTCGACGACGAGGCGACGTTGCGCGCCTACCAGGACCATCCCGCGCACCAGCGTTTCGTCGGCTGGATCAAGGACCACGGCCGCGAGCTGATCGCGTTCGACTACCCCCTCGATGCCGAGAGCTCGATCGTCGAGACCGGTCCGTAGGCCTCAGCCCGGGCGCCGGCGCCCGGCGGCGATGGACGCCCCGGCGAGTAGGACGACCAGCGTCGCGGCGACCACCGCGACCGCGTCGGGACCGCCGTGCGAGCTGCTGCTTCCTTCTGGTCGGGCAGCGAGCGGGGTGGGACCGGCCGTGCCGGCGGCGCGGGGTGTCCTCGTGCCGCCGCGCGGCGTCGACGCGGCGGGAGCCTCGATGCCGAGGCTCAACGGTGCCTGAGACGTGCTCGGCGAGGCGGTCGGAGCAGAGCCGGGGCCGGTGCGCATGGTGGCGTGGTGGGGCGTGGCTGCGGCCGGTCCGGGCGCCGGTGCCGCCGCGCCCGTGCTCTGCGCGGTCGCACCGGTCGGCGCGGCTCGCGGCGCGTGCAGCCGGAGCGCGGCCCCGGCGTCGATGAGCCCGTGCCCTGCGCCCGACAGCGGTCGAGCGGTCGCCTCGAGCGCCTGCACGACGCCGGCCGCGCCACGGCCGGGCGCCTGAGCCAGCAGCAGTGCGGCCACGCCCGCGACGTGCGGCGTCGCCATCGACGTCCCCTGCAGCAGCCCGTAGGTGTCGTGCGGGGTCGTGGACAGGATGCAGGTCTGCGGCGTGCATCCGCTGCTGCTCGCGTCGCCGCCCGGCGCGGCCAGCGCGACCGAACCGCCGTAGTCGGAGTAGGACGCCAGCTGACCGTCCGGACCGGTCGCCGCGACGAGCAGCACGCCCTGGCCGTAGGAGTCGGTGAGCGGCAGCGCCTGGTTGCCCGCGGCCACCGCGACGACGACGCCGGTGGCTGCGGCCGCCTCGATCGCGGAGGTCACGTCGGAGTCCTGGAAGACCAGCGGCACCAGGTCGCCGATCGAGAGGTTGATGACCCGCGCGCCGTGCGCGGTCGCGAAGCGGATGCCGGCCGCGATGTCGGTGCCGGAACCCGAGCAGTCGCCGGAGGACGGGTCGTAGGTGAGGGCCTGCACGGCCAGGATCCGGGCAGCGGGCGCCACCCCGTAACGGGACGAGGCGATCGTGCCCGAGACGTGGGTGCCGTGGATGCAGGCGTCGGGGGCGTAGGTGCGGTCGCGGCAGGTGCCGTTGCCGTTGACGCAGTAGGCCTCGTCGAAGACCCGCCCGCCGAAGTCGGGATGCGTCGGGTCGACCCAGGTGTCGACGACGGCGACGGTGACCCCGGCGCCGTCACGCCCCAGCCCCTGGGCGGCCGTGATGTCGGCCTGCTGGAAGTTCCAGGTCCGCGGCTGGGTCGCTGCGTGCGCGGCCGCGGCCGGCGCGAGCAGCGCTGCGGTCGAGGCGAGCGTGACGCAGCCGGCGATGGCGGTACGTCGTACGCCCCGCCGGATCCGTCGCGCCGCGCCGATCATCGTGTTCAAGGATTCTTCGTCCCGGGTCGGATTCCTCTCGCACGGGCGAGAACGGTGGGCGGGCCGGGCCGGGGCCGTTGCGCCGTCGGGTGTCTCGTAGCAGGCTGCGCGCCAGGCCGGCACGGTGCCGGTCGACTGCCTCGGGAGGGCGCATGAAGGTCGACCCGGACGCCGCGGGGCTCGACGCTGGCCGGCTGTCGCGCATCGGCGAGCACATCGCGTCGCGCTACATCGGGCCCGGCAAGATCGCCGGTTGCCACGTGGCCGTCGCCCGGCACGGTGCGGTCGGCTACTCGCAGCCCTTCGGGCTCATGGACGCTGAGCGGGGCGTGGCCGTCGGCGACGACACGATCTGGCGGATCTACTCGATGACCAAGCCGATCACCGGGGTCGCACTGATGACCCTCTACGAGCGTGGGCTCTTCCAGCTCGACGATCCCGTCGACCGGTTCATCCCGTCGTGGCGTGGGCTCCAGGTCGAGGAGCGGCAGTCCGACGGCTCGACCACCCTCGTCGACGCGGTGCGGCCGCCGTCGGTCAAGGACGTCCTCATGCACATGGCCGGGCTGGGCTTCGGCCTGCAGACCGGTACGGCCGAGGCGGGCGGCATCGCCCGGCCGACGATCATGCGGGACCCGGGCCTCACGTTGGAGAGGCTGGCCGACCGGGTTGCCGAGCGCCCGCTCGCCCACCAGCCCGGCACCCGCTGGGTCTACGGGCTGCAGACCGACATCTGCGCCCGGCTCGTCGAGGTGCTCTCGGGCCGGCGGTTCGACGACTACCTGCGCACCGAGATCTTCGAGCCGCTGGGCATGGCCGATACCGGCTTCACCGTGCCGGCGGAGTCGGCCGACCGGTTCGCGGGGCTCTACCGACGCGGTCCGGACAAGCGGTTCGCGTTGATGGAGGACGCGCAGCAGAGCTCCTACCTGCGGGAGCGGTCGTTCCTGTCCGGTGGTGGCGGGCTGGTGTCGACGACCGGCGACTACCTGCGGTTCGCGCAGATGCTGCTGAACGGCGGCGAGCTCGACGGGCGGCGGATCCTCGGCCGCAAGACGGTCGAGCTGATGACCGTCAACCACCTGCCCGGCGGCGCGGAGATGCGGGCGTTCTCGCTGCCCGGCGGCTACGGCGAAGTGGGCTTCGACGGCACCGGCTTCGGCCTGACGATGGCGATCGGGCTGGGTCCCGCGCGTACCGGCGTGATCGGCTCGGCCGGGGAGTTCATGTGGGGCGGCGCGGCGTCGACGATCTTCTGGGTCGACCCGAAGGAGGACATGGTCGTCGTCTTCATGACCCAGCTGATGCCGTCGGGGTCGTTCAACTTCCGTGGCCAGCTGAAGGCGCTGGTCTACCCCGCCATCGTCGACTGAGGTTCACGGGTCAGACTGACCGCGTGCGAGCCCGGCGGTGGTACGGCGTTTTGGCCGGTTTCGCGGTCGTTGCATGTGTTGCCGGGTGCGGGGACAGCTCCGGACATCCCGCGGTCTCTCGCGCCACGTCGGTGACGCCGACGGTCGCGGCATCGTCGTCGGCGTCTCCTGCCTCCGGCGCACCCTCGCCCGTTCCGATCGCGATTCACGAGATGCCCTGGCACCTGCCCGCTCCGGTCTCGCGCGCCGCCGCCGCCGTGGTCGGGAACTCCGTCGTGCTCGCCGGTGGACTGGTCGCAGGCACGTCGAGCACGCAGGTGCTGCAGGTTTCGATCCCCGACGGGCGGGTGCAGCCCGACGGGGTGCTGCACGCCCCGGTGCACGACGCCGCGGGTGCCGTCGTGGCGGGACGCCCGCTGGTGTTCGGCGGCGGCGCCGCCGCGACGATCGACGACGTGCAGGACGTCCACGGGCAGGTGGTCGCCCACCTGCCCACGCCACGGTCGGACGTCGTTGCGGTGGTGCACGGCGGCACGGCGTACGTCATCGGTGGCTACGACGGGCATGCGCCGCTCCGGGACGTGCTGGCGACGACCGACGGGCAGCACTTCCGCGTGGTGGCGCAGCTCCTCGCGGGGGTGCGCTATCCGTCGGTGGTTGTGGTCGGGAACGCGATCTACGTGCTCGGTGGCGAGACGAGCGGGGGCGACACGGCCGACGTGCAGCGGATCGACCTGGCGAACGGGCGGACCTCGGTCGTCGGGCACCTGCCGGCGCCGCTGGCGCATGCAGGGGCCGGGGCGATCGGCGACCGCATCGTGCTGGCGGGCGGGCGCCGGGCCGGCAGTCCGACGGCGCTCGTCGAGACGTACGACGTCCGCTCGGGAACCACGACGGCGGTCGGCTCGTTGCCCGAGGCGCTGACCGATCCCGCGTCGGCGGTCGTCGCCGGTGCGCTCTGGCTGTTCGGCGGAGAACACGGAAACCCGGTCGACACCGTGCTGCGCATCGGGTGAGGCGGCACCACTCGTGACAGCGCACCGAGGAGCACTCGTGTCCCGCCGCACCGTCCTGCTCGTCGCCTCGATCGCCGGCTCGCTCGTTCTCACCGGGTGCGGGGGCAGCAGCGGCGGCAGCCATCAGGCGACGAAGTCGAAGCCGCCGACGTCGACGGGCTCGACCCCGACCGCTACGCAGACGGCGACGACCGCGCCGACGTCGAGCGCGGCTGCGACCGGCGCACTCCCGGGCATGCCGGCCGTCCTCGACCCGCACGACATCTACGCCGCCGACCGCCCGGGGATGCTGAGCCCGGTGGTGGCGCACGACCGGCCGCTGATCTACGTGCCGAACTCCGGAAGCAACACGGTCGACGAGATCGACCCGACCACCTACCGGATCGTGCGGCACTTCGCGGTGGGCAGGCTGCCGCAGCACGTGGTGCCGTCGTGGGACCTGAAGACCTTGTGGGTCAACAACGACCAGGGCAACTCGCTCACGCCGATCGACCCGACCGACGGTGTGCCCGGCACGCCGGTGCCGGTCGACGACCCGTACAACCTCTACTTCACCCCCGACGGCCGCTACGCGATCGTGATGGCGGAACGCCTGCGGCGCATCGACTTCCGCGATCCGCACACGATGGCGTTGCACGACTCGACGCCGGTCCCGTGCAGGGGCGTGAACCACGCCGACTTCTCCGCCGACGGCCGTTACTTCATCGCCAGTTGCGAGTTCGACGGGCACCTACTGAAGGTCGACACCGTCACTCACAAGGTGATCGGCACCCTCTTGCTGGCGCCCGGCGCGATGCCGCAGGACGTGAAGACGTCGCCGGACGGGTCGACGTTCTTCGTCGCCGACATGGCGTCGAACGGCGTGTGGATGATCGACGGCGCCACCTTCCGGGTGCGCGGCTTCGTGCCGACCGGGAAGGGCGCGCACGGCCTCTACGTCACCCGCGACTCTCGCGACCTGATCGTCACCAACCGGGGCGAGGGGTCGCTGTCGCTCTACGACTTCGCCGCCGGGCGCGTCGTCAAGAAGATCTGGATCCCCGGCGGCGGCAGCCCCGACATGGGTGGGGTGTCGGCGGACGGCAAGGTGTTCTGGGTGTCGGGCCGGTACAACTCGGTGGTCTACGCGATCTCGATCCCCGACGGCAAGCTGCTGGCGAAGATCCCGGTCGGCACCCAGCCGCACGGGCTGTGCGTCTTCCCCCAGCCGGGCCGCTACTCGCTGGGGCACACCGGCGTCTTCCGCTGAGCCGGGCCGCTCAGCGGCTCATCGATCGGACGGCGGCCCGTCGACGTTGACCACGACCGGGCCGTGGCCGCGGCGTACGAGAACCACCTCGGCGGTCTCGTCGCTGGAGTTGCCCTCGCGGTGCACGGTGCGGGCCGGCACGTGGACGAAGTCGCCGGCGGTGGCGTGCACCACCCCCGTCGAGGTCTCGACGTCGAAGGCGCCGCGGACGACGTAGACGATCGTGTCGTGCTCGCCGTGGTGGTGCCAGCCACCGATCGCGCCCGGCTCGGTGACCGCGGTGCCGGACCAGACGTCGTCGAGGACGACCGCCTCCCGGCGGACCATGCCTGGGGTGGGGTGACCGGGGCCGAGATCGGCTGCGCC
Source organism: Mycobacteriales bacterium (assembly GCA_035690485.1). Classification (NCBI taxonomy): domain Bacteria; kingdom Bacillati; phylum Actinomycetota; class Actinomycetes; order Mycobacteriales; species Mycobacteriales bacterium. The sequence goes on from DASSKL010000047.1 coordinate 7,873, forward strand.
GACCTTGGTCACGGGCGTCTCGGGCACGGCCGGATGCTATCGAGGGGACCCTCACCGTCGTTCCGGAGCTCCGCTTGCACCACGGCGGAATCCGGTCGCTCCGTAGGGGCGCGGCCTCGACGAAGAGATGATCGGAAGGGGAGAGAGATGTGGAGCGGGTGAGGGGAATCGAACCCCCACTGTCAGCTTGGGAAGCTGAACGTCTCCTGGCACTCGCTCGCACGTTTTGCCTGGTCAGCGGCCCTATTTGCCTTCCGCCATGATGATCGAGAAGGCGGTCGTGCCACATCTGTGCCACAACTGACGGCGTTCTGCGGTTCCTTGCGGTCTATCGGCGCGGGTGCCTCCGGCCGCGGCGAAGGCTGCGCCTGCAGTACGAGATCCGAGGGCGCACGGCGTCAGAAGACTCGAAGCCCGTAGTCAGCGGCGACTCGTTGCAAAGGCTCAAGGTCGAGGGTGATGGACATGGCGGTGTTCACCGTGATTTCTGCATCTTCAAAAACGGCCCAGCACTCCCAGTCGTCGTCGAGTCGAGAGAGGTAGCGGATGCCCTGGTAGGCGGCAAAGCCTTTGTCATCCGTGGCGTTGTACGCCCATTCGCTGATCATCCGGGTGACGCGCCGATCGGGACCCCTCACAGCGGCGATATCAAGATCGTCATGGCCCAGGGCTGAGAGGCCAGTGGCGAGCGTCGTCCGTAAGAACTCCCGAGTCGAACGGTGCTCTACGTCGAGGAAAGGTGCGTCAGCGGGCAGCGAGACGTTGACGGCAGACCGACGGTGCCTCCAGTCCGCCGGCACACGGCTGACATCCATGAAGCCCATCGCCTCCCACTCGTCTTTGACCACGCTAAGGAGGTGGGTGTCGGGACGGAATCTAGCCAGCGTCTCGCCGAAGCAGGCGGTGAGGGACGTCCCGAAGTAGAGCACTCGGTAGCTCCCGCTCGGGCTGTCGAACCTGTTGCCAGAGCGCGCGGTGCCGAGCATGGTCGGATCGGGGATTGGGGTGGTAAGAGGATCGGCACCTCGCCCGATCCTCCATAACGTCGCTGGCGGCGTGCGCGTGACTGGCCGCGGCTTAGCCACCGGCGATGTACGCCCTCGCAGCAATTAGCGCATCCCTGAGGTGACCGTCGCGGATCGCCGTCGCGGGCGCCACGTCATCGAGTTGCGGGTTCAAGCCGATGAACCAGGCGCGAATCGTGTGGGGACTCTCCTCCTCCTGCAATAGGTGGAACACCTGGAAAGCAAGGCGGAGGCGTTGTTCGGCTGGAGGCCGTGGCGAGCTGTCGCCGGAGGCCCATCGCCCGACAGTCTTTGGGTCGACATCTGCAATGTGCGCGACCAGCTTCTGCCCCAGCGTCTCCTGGAGGAACTGCACGATGTCCGGTAGTTCGAACTTCATCGCCCTGGCATGGGCGGCCTGTGCGGCCGAGGGCTTCGTTCGTGGCATTCAAGATCCCTTCATGGGGCGACCGCCGCTCGCGTAAACGGCTAGTGTAGCGCAGTCTCGCCATTGACACCATCTTCGTCACGAGGATTGTCCCCCCTTTGTCAGCGTCAATGTCTGCACGTTAGTACGGCTTACGGGTCTGTGTCTCGCAAGCCGCGGACACGCCTCGATCCCACGACCGAGCCCCTGCCGGTCCCAGTGGTCCTTTCTTCCGCAAAGACTGTGCAGTAGGTGCCGCTCCCGAATGTCCCGGCGCTAGGCGCCACGCACGGAGAGATCCCACTTCGGACAGTTGACGCTTTGCCTCATCGTTCCGTCCGGTAACGCAGGCACCGATCTGGCGGCAGGATGCAACCAACGGGTCGCTTGCGGCGTACCTGTCATGTGACCGATCTGCGGGGGACGTGATGAGCGGCCGGGCGCCGGAGGAGTTCGCCGACTTCGTCGGTGGCTGCCTGCCCGCGCTAATGCGGCTCGGGCACATGCTGACCGGGTCGCTGGACGCGGGGGAAGACCTGGTCCAGTCGGCCCTGGTGTCAACGCTAGCCGCATGGCCACGGGTCAGGTCCGACGGCGATCCGTTTCGCTACATCCGCCGGGTGATGATCAACAGCAATATCTCCGGCTGGCGGCGCTGGGGATCCCACGTCCGCTACACCGATCCCCGGACCGGCCCGGTGCTGACGAAGGAAGCCAAGCGATCGACCGGCTCGCCGTGCGCCGCGCCTTGGCGGCCCTGCCGGCTCGTCAGCGCACCGTGCTGGTGCTGCGCTACTACTGCGACCTCAGCGAGGCGGAGATCGCGGCGGAGATGGGATGCCGGCCCGGCACGGTCAAGAGCCAGGCGGCCCGAGGTCTCGCCACGCTGCGAGTGCGCCTGGGCGACTCAGACAACGCGACCTGGACGGCGCCCGCCGAGGAGGTGACGCAGTGAACGTCGAGGAACGCCTGATCGACACGCTGTCTGGTGACGACGACGCATGGGGCCAGCGCGCATGGTCCGACCCGGTCGGACGCGTCACCACGGCACTGCGCCGTCGGCGTCGCCACCGCGTCGGTGCGGGTCTGACCGCAGCGGCAGCCGTGGCCGCAGTCGCGGCGGCCGGGATCATGCAGTGGCCCGTCGGCAACGACGCCGTCGTCCTGCCCGCCGGACCGCCGCGGCAGCCCGCCGTCACCGAAACTCCGAGTCCGACACCACAAGAACTCGCGGCTGCCGCCATCGCGGCAGTTCACGCGGCTCAGCATGCCGCCGCCGAACGCGCGGCAGAGCAGGGAAACAGGGTCGTGTGCCCCGCATCGCCGCAGCCGATCACGAGCGACATGCAAGATCAGGCATTCGCAGCGGTCGTGTCCTACAACCGGCAGCAGGTCCAGGGCTTCGACCCATCGATGCTTCGGCGTGATCACGTCACGATTGCCTCGGACGATCCGCACCGCGGGAGTCAGGTCACCACGAACTGCCGGGCATTCGTTGCGACGCGCACCTTCGTCGTCTACACGACCCTGACCGACATCCGGCCGAGTGCGAGCCTGGCCCAGGGCGTCTATTACGTCAGCCGCACTGACGATGCGTTCCGGGTCTGGAGCCCGTCCGCCGTCCCTTCCAACGGCACCCGCGTCACCATCAGCTTGTGGCACTGCGGTGTGGAGCCGCTACGCATCGGCGACACGCTGTGGGAGGTCCGGGAGCCACCGTTCGATGCGACCAACGCCCCCGCATCGTTCAGCGGATCAGGAAGCGTCGTGAACGACGGCTCCACTCTCCGCTACACCGACGACAAAGGCGCGATCTTGACCTTCACAGTGGACGACGGGACATCGCCGCCGCCTTGCGCGTGAACACGTTCAGGCTGGCTTCGTGGCTTCGTGGCTTCGTGGCTTCGTGGCCAGGGAAGTACATCGAGTGCGTACGAGTACTCGCGGCTTCGAATGCTCCACGACCACCAAGACCGGGAAGCCGAATCCTCGGCGTGGTTCACTCGCCGGTCCAGGCGCCGACACAGCGGCAGAACACCGTCAGCCCCACCGCGCCGAGCAGGGTCATGGCCGCCATGCCGGCCATCGCGGTTCCACCGCGCCATGCGGGGGTCTGGCGTACGGCGACGGCGAGCCGAACGCGCGAGCGTGCTCCGTAGCAGGCAACGCTGCACGCGTCGGCGGCGCCCGGCCAGCGCCGACCCGGCTCAGCCGAGTCCAGCAGCGTCGCCAGCAACTCCTCGCCCCGATCCGTGCGCAGGTGCCGGGGCAAGACCCCCAGCAGCAGCCGACAGCGGCGCTCCAGGCCGGTCATGCCACGCTCCCGCCGGGCGCGGCGTGGGCCCGAAGCCGCCGCGCTGCAATCCCGGCCGTGGAACGGCGACGGTCCGTCTCCTCGGCCACCGTCCGTATCCCTGCAGCCGTCAGTCGGTAGTAGCGGCGCAGCCGACCGTCGACAACCTCCTCACGGTCGCGCTCCACCAGCCCCTCATCGGCCAGCCGGTCCAGCGCGCCGTACAGCGTCCCCGCCCGCAGCCGCACCCGCCCCGCGGAGATCTGCTCCACCTGCTGGATCACCCCGTAGCCGTGCGCCGGACCGTCTAGCAGCGCCACCAGCACCAGGTACGACTGCTCCTGCAACACCATGCCAACGTCATACATCGCCAAACTGACTATGGCAAGGATATGCTGCTCACCTGGTCGAGGTGAGGTCGCGACATGGACGGTCGACACCGTGACGCTGTGACGGTCGAGATCGCCTACGCGCTCGTGCCGTCGCTGCTCCTCGTGCTCTTCGTCGCCGGCGTGGTGGCCTTCTGCGCTACGGCACTGCACCTACAAGGCCAGCCCTGGTCAACCCTTGGCGCGATTGCGCTGGTCGCAGCTGCTGTCACGGCAGTCGTGCGCGCCGTGCTCGTGCTCGTGCGTGCTCACCACCGTGGGCTGTGATTCTGCGACGTGAGTGCGGACGCGGAACGAGAACGGGTTCTGCGCGCCCTTCGCGAACGTCGCAGTCGAGTAGCGGTCAGGGGATGGACGGCGGCCCGGTGGGTGGGGTGGCGATGCCGCCGAGCCCGAAGAAGAACTGGCTGCGGCCACCGGGGACCGCGACAAACAGCGACCACTCCCGACCTTCATAGCCGGGACTGGGTGAGGCCGCAGCCGTCCAGCACCAGGCGGCCGGCTCGGTAGTCGGCAAGTCCGGGAAGGCGTCCTTGCCCGGCGTCAGCCCCGGAGGCGGTCCGCCGATGTTGGTGCTGCGGACCGCGCCGAGCGTGGTCGCAGCCGCCGTGACTGGCCGTCCATCCAGCGCGTCATGGCACAGGGCATGTGCTGACACCTCTCCGGTGACGGGTCCAGCCGACGGCGAGTCGCTCGACGACCCGCCGCACGCGGGCGCGGCGCAGAACAGAAGAAGGACCCAGACCTGACTCGTGCCAAGTTAGTCACCCCGTGGCAGGCGGCTGAGCAGTTCTTCGGCGCCGCTGGTGATGGTGGGTTCGGCGGTGAGGGTGTGCCCGTCGATCTCGATGGTCACTGACTGCAGCGGGCGAAGGGTGCGGACCAGCTTTCTGATCGAGGCACTGGTGAGGTCTTGCAGGTGCCGGCTGATCGCGAGGGCGGCGAACACGATGGTCAGGTCGGGCTGCTGCTGCTCGAGGCGCTGCCGCAGGCGAGGCAGATCCGCTTGACGTTGACGGACTACGAGCCAACTGCCGCTGGCGCTGGCGTCTCCGGTCCGTCATTGTCATGCGACAGGTACTCGATCGCCGGTCCATCAGAGTCGCCGATGATCACTGCGGCTCGCGTGTAGTCAGGGAGACTCTCGCCTGGAGGTGCCATGACAGCCGCGTAGGAACCGCTAAAAAGACAGAAGGTCAACTTCTGAGACGCATTGTGCGAAGCCCACTGCGAGCGGACTGATGGGCCGTTAGGGCCTTGCCGCGTTTGCTGCCAGGAGACCAGTTGCCCCACAGTAGTTGGCCGAGCAAGAATTAGGCTACTTGTGGTGCCCATGCCCGCCAGGAACGGCTGTGCTGTGTCATGGCACGCCGTCTGTGCTTGCGGGGAACCGACAGCAGCATCAGTTTCGGTGCTCGTGTTCGCTGGAGGCCTAATGACGGCCTGATCAGTTCCTGAGCCCGCGCAGCCCGTGACGATAGCGGCGGCGGAAGCCAGTACGATTAATATTGTTGACCGCGACAGTTTTAGCATGATGAATTCTCCGCAGCTCGCCAAGTTGATGCTGTATTCCATCCCCCACATAGACCAGGATCTATGCTCCAGCCGTCAAAGCCGGCCCAATAGATCCATGATCCTTCATTGACCGTGTACCGCAGCGAGGTGTAAGTATGGCTTGGAATGACGGCGTTTACATCGTACGTTTCTAAGCCTGCCTGGAGCACGTTTGCTGTCATAACATTGCCGTTATAGTCAACGTAGCCCATGTCTGTGTAGTCCACGATCATGTGCCATTGCGACCCGCCTTGCCGCTTGAGTGTGAACGCATGGCCGACGGCACTCACGGGCCCAGAGTGGCCGAGCTCGTACCACGCCGAATATCCGTAGCCCCAATACCAATACTTCGTGTCATTGCTGCAGCGGTGCGCAGTCCCGATCTCTACCCAACCGCTTCCGAGTGGCGAGGACGACGGAAAGCGCGCCCATTCAGTCTGATACACGACGGGCGTCACATAGATGTTGGAGCAATTGCTTCCGGAACTGATGGTGAAAGGGCCATCCGAACGTGTGGCCGTTAGCCCCGAATAGGAAGTGCCGAGGCTGTGTTCTTCCGCGACGCTGTAATGACTAGTCGAGGGTATAGCGGCGGGGAGAATGGTTGGAGTGCGACCAACAACCGCGTATCCATCGGTCATTGCGCCTGCGATGGCGGTAGTCACTACTGTCGATGCCAAGATCACTCGAGCTAGCAGCCGTGTTCGTTTCATGCGATTCCCCCTCGTACTCGCCCTGGTGTGGCTAGGCTGTAGAGCCGCGACCTCCGCCTGCTAGCTCCCTGACCGAAGTAGTTGTGTGAGGAACTGAAGAGCCGACAACGGCTGTGAAGAGTTGCTGTCCCAGCGGGTCACGGACACTAGAGCGGAATCATCCGAGTTGGCAAGCACTTGCGCGATCTGCGTCGTTAGTCGCTCTTCGAGCGACGGTCGAGGCTGCGCTCCTTTGTCCTCACGACGACGAAGCGTGTCCGCGATCTTTTCCAACGCGGAAGCGATGGACGAAAGCGACTTCGCAATATCGCGCAGCCCCTCGGTCTGGTCGTCCTCGGACACGCCCGGCTCCCCGCTTGCGTCGGCCGCTTCTGCTACGTCGAGGGCCAACTGGCGCAGGACCCCAATCTGCTCTGACCCCAACTTCGTCGACAGTTCCGGCTGGTGAACCTCAATCATGCGCATCACAGCTCGTGCGAGATGGTGAACTCTTACCGGCCCGCCGACAGGGCCAGAGCCTGCATCTTCCAACGCATGTTGCAGCACAGTCTGCACCTCCGGCGAAACGCCCAGGGGGGCGAGTCGGCGATCAGCACCCGATAAACCGCCTGACGTGGATGCGACGCTGTCAGCAAGTGGGGAGCCCAGTTGGACCCCAGCGCCCTCAAGCAGACCAACCAGCAGATGCTCCAGCCCGACAGTAGACGCCCCCGAGCGCTCAGCCGCGCCGACGGCAAGAGCAACTACCCGCAGGGCGGCTGGCTCAAGATCTGTAAACATCAGACGATTAGACTGTGCGGCGACGAGTCAGCAGTCAATATTTCCGGCCTTCGGTCCGCAACAATCCGTGGCCTCTTGCAGAGCCGCGAGAACCCCCTTGATCTGCATCACGGGGGCGATCCTGTAGCAGCTATCAGTTGCGGGCAACTGCCCGTCATCGGGGCCTGCGTTCATTCGTGGAAGATCGTCGTTACGTCGCCCCTGGTTTTTGCGTCGCGGCGGGCACCGCATGCCCGGGCGGAAGGCCGAGGCGGACGGTGAGTCCGGCTCATGACGAACAACAGGCGCCAAGATCACGTGCCACCCGCGTGCCACATCTAGTGCCACGAATGGGCCTTCAGCGGGTTGTCGCGGTCATCAGCGGTCAGTGGACCGATCCGCCGAAACGAGCCGCTGACCTGCGCCTTTGCGCGATTTTGCAGGTCAATCGAGTGGAGCGGGTGAAGGGAATCGAACCCTCACTGTCAGCTTGGGAAGCTGATGTTCTGCCATTGAACTACACCCGCGAAGCCGCCCCGGAGGACGGCGTACGCCGGTCAGGATAGCCCGCGCGAACAACCTGCCGTGCCCTGTGTGCGGCGGCGTGGAACCGTCCACGCCGCTCGGTAGCCTGCTTCGGTGCTGATCTCCGATCGCGACCTGAAGGCGCTCATCGAGTCCGGGCGCGTCGGCCTTGATCCCTACGACCCTGCGCTCGTGCAGCCGTCGAGCGTCGACGTGCGACTCGACCGCTACTTCCGGGTGTTCGAGAACCACCGCTACCCGCACATCGACCCGTCGGAGGAGCAGCCGGAGCTGACGCGGCTGGTCGAGCCGGCCGGCGACGAGCCGTTCATCCTGCACCCGGGTGAGTTCGCGCTGGCGTCGACCTACGAAGTCGTGACGCTGCCCGACGACGTCGCGGCCCGCCTCGAGGGCAAGGCGCTCGATCTCGACACTCCGATCCCCACCCGTCACGGGTGGAAGCTGCTGGGTGAGGTCGGTGTCGGTGAGGCGGTCTTCGACGAGACCGGCGCCGAGTGCCGGGTCACGGCTATCGGCCCGGTGCTGGTCGGACGTCCGTGCTACCGGGTGGAGTTCTCCGACGGCACCGACATCGTCGCCGACGCGGAGCACTTGTGGTGGACGGCGACCAAGACCGAGCGCAGCCGCCACCGCAGCGACGGCTCGACCCGGACGACCCGTGACATCGCCGACCGGGTTCGCATCCGCGACGAGTGGAACCACCACGTGCCGATCGCAGGCCCCGTCCAGTACCCCACCCGTGACCTGCCGATCGATCCTTACGTCCTCGGGATCTGGCTCGGCGATGGGACGACTCAAGCCGATGTGACTGTTCATCCACGTGACCACGAGATCCTCGACCGCATCCGTGCCGCCGGTTACGGCGTCACTCCGACGTCGCGAGTGATGTCGTGGCGCGTGGGGGGCGCCCCACGCGTGCGGGATGCGCCTACGGGGCGCGACGCCGACAACGCGTCGCTGCACAGCACGCTGAAGGCGCTGCGGCTGCTGGGCGACAAGCGTGTGCCCGAGATCTACTTCGTCGCCGACATCGACCAGCGGCTCGCTCTCCTCCAGGGGCTGATGGACTCTGACGGCTGCATCGACGAGTTCGGCCGCTGTGAGTTCGTGTCCACGTGGGAAGTCCTGTCCGACGCGGTGGTCGAGCTGGCCGCGAGTCTCGGCCTGCGTCCGAAGAAGCGCAAGAAGCGCGCGATGCTCGACGGCATTGACTGCGGACCGGCCTACCAGGTGACGTTCAGCTCGCACATCCCGGTCTTCCGCCTGCAGCGCAAGCTGGACCGGCAGCTCCGCAAGGCGTTCCACCGGCATCGAGCGATCAGTGCGGTGGTCCCGGTGCCGTCCCGCGCCGTCCGTTGCATCGAGGTGTCCTCACCGTCGGGCATGTACCTCGCGGGCATGAGCTACATCCCGACACACAACTCGAGCCTTGGCCGTCTCGGTCTGCTCACGCACTCGACCGCCGGGTTCATCGATCCGGGGTTCAGCGGGCACATCACGCTCGAGCTGTCCAATGTCGCGACGCTGCCGATCAAGCTCTGGCCGGGCATGAAGGTCGGGCAGCTGTGCCTGTTCCAGATGTCCTCGCCCGCCGAGCATCCCTACGGTTCGGCGGTCTACGGCTCGCGCTACCAGGGCCAGCGCGGCCCGACGCCGTCGCGCTCCTGGCAGAACTTCAGCCGCACCGACACCCGCCGCGACTGACGCTGTTCTTCTTGCCGCACTACTGCCGCGGTGTGGGGGCTGTTGGAGATCGTTTGACCCCTACACGGCGGCAGTAGTGGGCCCGCGACGGGCTTACTCGTTCGTGGTGGGTGGTTCTTCGCCGACGTGCTGCTCGGGGGACTCGGGCGTCGAGGTCACCTGCATCGACTGGTCGTCGCCGAGGTCCGCGGCGCCCGGGCCATCGGCGGCTTCGTGCACCGTCTCGGTGTCCTCGGGGCGCCGGTTGCTCGGGTCGACCGCGGTCGGGCCGGCTTGCTCGCCCTCCGTCGTCGGCCCCGTCCCGGTCGACTGCTCCAACGGGCTGCGCGTCGTGTCGCCGCCGGGCGCGCCGGCGGACTCCCCGCCCGAGGACTCCCCGCCCGAGGACTCCCCGCCCGAGGACGCCCCGCCCGAGGACGCCCCGCCTGAGGACGCCCCGCCCGACGACCCGTTGCCCGAGGACCCGTTGCCGGCACCCACGGACGCAGGCACCTTCAGCGCCACCGAGTCGGCGAGGATCTGCGCGATGTCGATGACCTTGACGTTGCTCGCCTTGCCTTCGGCCTTCCGAGCGTTGACCGCGTCGTCGAGCATGATCAGGCAGTAGGGGCAGGAGGTGGCGACGATCTCTGCACCGGTGCCGAGGGCCTCGTCGGTGCGCTCGACGTTGATGCGCTTGCCGATCGTCTCCTCCATCCACATGCGCGCGCCGCCCGCGCCGCAGCAGAAGCCCCGGTTGCGGCAGCGCTTCATCTCGACCTGCTGGGTGCCGGGTACGGCGGAGATGACGTCGCGCGGCGGGTCGTAGACGTCGTTGTGCCGGCCGAGGAAGCAGGGGTCGTGGTAGGTGATCGTCTTCTCGAGCGGCGTCTCGGGCTTGATCCGGCCTTCGGCCACGAGCCTGCCGAGCAGCTGCGAGTGATGCACAACCTCGTAGTTGCCGCCGAGCGCGGGGTACTCGCGCCCGATCGTGTTGAAGCAGTGCGGGCAGGAGGCGATGATCTTCTTCACGCCGACACCGTCGAGCGTCTCGATGTTGGCCTTCGCCATCTCCTGGAAGAGGAACTCGTTGCCCAGCCGGCGGGCCGGGTCGCCGTTGCACGCCTCCTGCGGGCCGAGGATGGCGAACTTCACCCCGGCGTGGTGCAGCATCCGGGCCACCGACTGGGTGGACCGCCGCGCGCGATCGTCGAGGGCACCGGCACAGCCGACCCAGTAGAGGTACTCGACGTCGTCGGGGATCTGGTCGGTGACGACCGGGATCTCGAAGTCGACGCCCGCGGTCCACTCCAGGCGCATGTCGGCGCGCAGGCCCCACGGGTTGCCGTGCTGCTCGATGCCGCGCAGCATCACGCCCGCCTCGGACGGGAAGTCCGACTCGATCATCACCTGGTGGCGGCGCATGTCCGCGATGACGTCGACGTGCTCGATGTCGACGGGGCACTCCTCCACGCAGGCACCGCAGTTGGTGCACGCCCACAGCGCGTCGGGGTCGATCACCGGGCCGACGAGCGACGAGATCTCCGCTTCCTGCCCGTCCTCGCTGCCGGCCCCGGCCGGCGTGCCGATCAGCCGGTCGGCGCTGGCGAACATGTGGTCACGCAGGTTCGTGATGATGAGCTTCGGGTTGAGCGGCTTGCCGGTGTTCCAGGCCGGACACTTGTCCTGGCAGCGGCCGCACTCGGTGCAGGTGAGCAGGTCGAGCATCTGCTTGCGTGACAGGTCCTCGATCTTGCCGGCGCCGATGACCGGCTCCTCCTCCTCCATCAGGGCCTCGAGGTCCGGCGTGGTGTAGAGCGGTCCGAGCGCCTTCGGGTGTCGCTTCATCGCCGCGTTGAGCGGTGCGGTGAAGACGTGCATGTGCTTGGAGTAGAGGACGACGATCAGGAAGACCATGACCACCGCGACCTGGGCGATGATGAACGCCGTCGCGATGTCGAAGTTGGTGCCGGCGCCGAGCCCCCGCAGGCCCTCGCCGACCCCGCGGGACGCGAACGCCCACCAGCCGATCGAGTAGAACGGGAAGTCCTCCGGGTGCCCGTGGTGCGCGTCGGTCACCGCCCACTGCGCGCCGCGGTAGAGGAACAGCGTCGCGATCACGGCGAAGATGAGCCCGAGGACGATGTAGGCCTGGTCGGTGTGCGAGCCGTAGAAGCGCGAGCGCCGGTCGAGCTTCTTCGGTGAGCGCGCCATCCGGATCGCGGTGAAGATCACGATTGCGACCAGGACGGCCACGCCGAAGAAGTCCTCGAGGAACCCGAGCCAGTGCGAGCGACCGATCAGCGGCAACGCGAAGTCGCGGATCACGGTGGCGCCGTACGCCTCGAGGATCGTCGCGAACAGCACGATGAACGCCCAGAACGTGAACGCGTGCGCCCAGCCCGACAGCGGCCGCTTGAGCAGCTTGCGCTGGAAGAGCACGTCGACGAGCTCGCCGCGGATCAGCCCGGGGACGTCCTTCAGCCGGGCGGTGTCCGGCCGGCCGGTCCACACCAGCCTCGCCAGCCACTGGATGCGATAGAACGCGACCGCGAACGCGAGCGCGGTGATTGCCCACGAGGCGACGAGTCGAGCGAGCACGCGAGTCTCCGTTCCATGTGCGGGTACGCGGCGGGGAGGAGGTGCCGCCGCGTACGGCGCCGGGGCGCGGCCAGCGTACGACGGTGCCCCGTGGATCACCCAACCCGGCGGGAATCTTCCCCGCCGGAGCGCTGATCGGCAAGAAAGTTGAGTGGATCATGCGCAAGAGGAATTGACGGACCCCGAGCGGTGGTTGACCATGAGTGACAGCGACTCAACCCTGAGCGGTCTGGAGCCGTCCGCGGTTCCGCCCACACCCGCACACCTGAAGGAGTGACCCCCATGCCACGAGCGGTCGGCATCGACCTCGGCACAACCAACTCGGTGGTCTCCGTCCTCGAGGGCGGCGAGCCCACCGTCATCGCCAACGCCGAAGGCGCCCGCACCACCCCGTCCGTCGTCGCCTTCGCCAAGAACGGCGAGGTGCTGGTCGGCGAGGTGGCCAAGCGCCAGGCCGTCACCAACCCCGAGCGCACCATCCGCTCGGTCAAGCGCCACATGGGCACCGACTGGACCGTCGAGATAGACGGCAAGAAGTACACCGCCCAGGAGATCAGCGCCCGGGTCCTGCAGAAGCTCAAGCGCGACGCCGAGGCCTACCTCGGTGAGAACGTCACGGACGCGGTGATCACCGTGCCGGCCTACTTCTCCGACGCCGAGCGGCAGGCGACCAAGGAGGCCGGCGAGATCGCCGGCCTCAACGTGCTGCGCATCATCAACGAGCCGACGGCTGCGGCCCTGGCCTACGGCCTCGACAAGGAGAACGACCAGACGATCCTCGTCTTCGACCTCGGCGGCGGCACGTTCGACGTCTCGCTGCTGGAGATCGGCGAGGGTGTCATCGAGGTCAAGGCGACCAGCGG
>DASSKL010000048.1 GCA_035690485.1 Mycobacteriales bacterium
GTCACCGACGACGGCCTCATCATGTACCGCGACCAGAGCCACCTGACCGCGACGTACGCGATGCGGTTCTCGAGCCAACTGGGGCGACGACTCGCCGCCCTGATGTCGTGACCGCTGCCGCGTCAGGAGGCTGTTTCGGTCTTCTCCCAGTAGGGCGCTCGTAGCTCGCGCTTGAGAGTCTTGCCGGATGCTGTGCGCGGGATCTCCGCGATGCGGCTGACACTCCTCGGGACTTTGTACGACGCGAGTCGTTCGCGCGCGAATGCGGCGATCGCCTCGTCGTCGATCGGTTCGCGCTCGACGACGACGGCATGCACGGCCTCGCCCCACTCGTCCGACGGCACCCCGAATACCGCAACGTCCGCGATGCTCTCGTGTTCCAGCAGCGCGGCCTCGATCTCGGCCGGATAAATGTTCATGCCGCCGGAGATGATCATGTCGTTCTTGCGGTCGCAGATGTAGTAGTAGCCCTCGTCGTCGAAGTACGCGACGTCGCCGACGGTCAGCCAGTCGCCGCGCTTCGCCGACTCGTACTTCTCCTCGGCCTTGTAGTAGGTGTCGAAGGCCGCTGCGCTGCGGACGTAGAGCTCACCGGGCGTCTGCGGCTCGGTGATGCGGTTGCCGTCGTCGTCGAAGAGGGCGAGCTCCACGCCGGGTGCCGGCTTGCCGCAGCTGCCGGGCTTGCGCATCTGGTCCTCGGGCGGCATCACCGTGTCGACGCCGAGCTCGGTGGAGCCGTAGACCTCCCAGAGGCTCGTGTCGCCGAACGCCTCGACGTAGCGGCGCTTGAGCTCGAACGGCCAGGGGGCCGCGTTGGCGATGACCCGCGCGAGCGACGACGTGTCGTAGCCCTTGATCACCTCGAGCCCGAGGTCGAGGATGCGCCGCACCGGCGTCGGCGCGGAGAACGTCGTCGTGACCTTGTGCTGCTGCACGAGCTCCAGCCAGTGCTTCGGGTCGAACTTGCGCTGCACGATCACGCAGCCGCCGGCCAGCTGCGGGAACGCCATGAAGCCCAACGGTCCCGAGTGGTAGAGCGGTCCGGTCGTCAGGTAGACGTCGCCGGGCTGGTAACCGACCCGCTGGAACAGCGCCATCGCGTTCTCGGTGCTGACACCGCCGGTGCGCAGCGCACCCTTGGGCTTGCCGGTCGTGCCGGACGTGTAGATCATCGTCGCGCCGGTGCCCGGCGCCGCATCGGCCGCGGTCTCCGGCTGGCCTGCTGCCAGCGTCTCGACGTGCTCGGCCCACTCGGGCACGGCGGGGGCGGCGCAGCGGAAGGCCAGCCAGTGCTCGACCTTGGGGCACTCCGCCCGGGCCGGGCCGAGCTGGTCGGCCTGGTCGATGTCGAACAGCACGACGGTCGCGTCGGAGTTGTCGATGACGTACGCCGCCTCGGACGAGGACAGCCGGTAGTTGAGCGGCACGGCGGTCGCGCCGGCCTTGCGGGCGGCCGCGATGATGACGACCACCTCGAGGCTGTTCTGCGCGCACCAGACGATCTTCGTCCCGGCGGCGACGCCCGCGTCGAGCAGGACGCGCGCCCAGCGGTTGGACATCGCGTCGTACTCGCGCCAGGTCAGGGTGCGGTCGTCCTCGACGACGGCGAGCGCGTCGGGCTGGGCCTGGGCGTGGGCGGCAACAAAATCCACGATCGCGGAGGTCATGGCGCCTGAGGTTAGGGCAGCCCCGACCCCCGGCGCGAGGCACCCGCATTTCTCCCTATCCTTCCGCCATGCGACGTCTGCCCATATTGTGTGTCGGCGTGGCCGCGGCCGGCCTGCTCACCGCCGGGTGCGGCGGGAGCGCGTCGCCGCACGCGCGGACGGCCGCGCAGTCGTCGCTGTCACCCTCGGCGAGCGCCACGGGAGGCACGCCGGCCGGCGCCGGCGCGCCGGCGGCGACTGCGTCCGCGGCCTCGGCGGCTCCGAGCAGCAGTGCGCGGTCCGGCTCCGGCTCCGGTCCGAAGCAGTCGCAGACTGCGACGTCGCCGTCCCTTCGGCAGGGGGGCTCCACCACGCAGGCGTTGCCACCGCTGACCAAGCAGGGCAGCTACACCTATGCCGTGCGCGGCACCGACAAGTCGCCGTTCGGCAACAAGGACATCAACGAGAACGCCACGTTGACCGTCGACCCGCCGTCCGGACGCCAGCAGCACCAGGCGTTGAAGGGCGCCGACGTCGCGCAGGCGCAGACGGTCGCCGTCCAGACCGGTGGCTACTACCTGGTCGACATCACGATCTCCACGCAGGGGTTCAACGAGGAGTTCCACGCCAACCCGCCGGTGCTCTACACGCCGGTCAACGCGAAGCCGGGCCAGCAGTGGTCGTGGCAGCTGAAGTCCGACGACGGCAAGTACACCGTGCACACCTCGTCGACGTTCGTCGGCGACCAGACGGTGGCGACCACCGGCGGCCAGTCGCTCACGACCTCGCTCGTGCACTCCGTCGTCACCATCAGCGGCAACGGCATCAACGCGACCAGCACGCAGGACGACTGGCTGTCACGGACCTACGTGCTCATCGTCAAGGAGCACGCAGTGATGCACGGCACCGGCTACGGCCAGACTTTCGACTCGGACGTGACGCGAACCCTGGTGAGCACCCACCCGGCGTGATTGGCTGGCCTCCTCGAACCAGGAGGTTGCGATGGCCGGCTTCGACCTCGTCATCCGCGGCGGCACCGTCGCCGACGGTACCGGCGAACCGCTGCGGACCGCCGACGTCGGTGTCCGCGACGGGGTGGTCGCCGCGGTCGGCTCCGTCGACGGCAAGGGCCGGCGCGAGATCGACGCCGACGGCGCGCTCGTCACGCCCGGTTTCGTCGACATCCATTCGCACTACGACGGCCAGGCGACCTGGGACAACCAGCTGACGCCGTCGTCGTGGCACGGCGTGACGACCGTCGTCATGGGCAACTGCGGCGTCGGGTTCGCGCCGGTGCGGCCGACCGACCACGCCCGGCTCGTCGACCTGATGGAGGGCGTCGAGGACATCCCGGGAGCCGCGCTGCACGAGGGCCTGACCTGGGACTGGGAGTCGTTCCCGGACTATCTCGACGCGGTCGAGCGGGTGCCCCACGACATCGACGTCGCCGCCCAGCTGCCGCACGGCGCGCTGCGGCTCTACGTGATGGGAGAGCGCGGCGCGCAGCGTGACGCAGCAACCCCTGAAGAGATCGCGGAGATGGGCCGGTTGGCGCGCGAGGCGGTCGAGGCCGGCGCGCTGGGCTTCACGACCTCACGCACGCTCAACCACCGCACGAAGAGCGGCGACTTCACCCCCACGCTCACCGCCGAGGGTGCCGAGCTCGTCGGCATCGCCCGGGCGATCGGCGCGAGCGGCAAGGGCGTGCTGCAGCTGATCTCCGACTTCGCCGACCTCGACGTGGAGTTCGCCCGGGTGCGCGCGATGAGCGAGGAGTCGGGGCGCCCGCTGTCGGTGTCGCTCACCCAGGTCGACATGCGCCCCGACTGGTGGCGCGAGCTGCTCGACCGCGTCGAGCAGGCCGCTGCCGACGGCCTGGCGGTGCGGGCGCAGGTGGCGCCGCGGCCGATCGGTGCGCTGTTCGGCCTGCAGGCGTCGCTGAACCCGTTCCTGCTCACCGAGGCCTACCGGTCGATCGCGGGCAAGGCGCTGGCCGACCGGGTCGCCGCGATGCGCGAACCCTCGCTGCGCGCCCGGATCCTGGACGAGGCACGCTGCGATCACGCCAAGGGCTGGGGCTGGCTGACTCGCTGGGACAAGATGTTCGTGCTCGGCGACCCGCCCGACTACGAGCCGCTCCCCGAGACATCGGTCGAGGGGCGCGCGCAGCGGCTCGGCGTGGCGGCCGACGAGCTGGCCTACGACCTGCTGCTCGAGGACGACGGCCGCTCGCTGCTCTACTTCCCGCTGTTCAACTACACCGACTTCAACCTCGACGTGGCGCGGCAGATGCTGCTGCACGACCGCACGCTCGTCGGCCTCGCCGACGGCGGCGCGCACGTCGGCACGATCTGCGACGCCAGCTTCCCGACCACGATGCTCACGCACTGGGGCCGCGACCGGTCCCGCGGCGAGCGGCTGGACCTGTCGTGGATCGTGAAGTCGATGACCTCCGACACCGCCGGCGCCGTCGGGCTCGCCGACCGCGGCGTGCTGGCGCCCGGCTGCAAGGCGGACGTCAACGTCATCGACTTCGAGCGCCTGACCCTGCACCACCCGGAGATGCTGTTCGACCTGCCCGCGGGCGGGAAGCGGCTGGTGCAGCGCGCCGACGGCTACCTCGCCACCGTGGTCAGCGGCGAGGTCGTCTACGAGGACGGCCGGCACACCGGCGCGTTGCCGGGCAGGCTCGTCCGCGGCTGAGCCCCGGGTCGAGCCCGAACCCGGCTCGAGGCTGAGCCTCGAGCCTCAGCTCGCCGACGCGCCGATCAGCGTCCGCAGCCGCTCCACCCGGCGCAGCACGCGGCCCGCCCCGATCTCGCTCAGCTGCGACGCGGCCTGGTCGAGCGCCGCCGACGCGGCCGGGCGCTGGCCGGCCTGGATCAACGCTTCGGCCAGCTCGACGCGGGCCACCTCGACCCAGAAGCGGGCGCCCATGTCGTCGAGCACGGCGATGCTGCGGCGCAGCTCCGGGAGCGGGTCCTCGGCCAGGTGCGCACGTGCGCGCAGCAGCTGCGCGGTGTACATGCGGTAGCGCCGGCCGGCGGGCAGCGTTTCCAGGACGTCGACGAGGTCCTGCAAACCGGTGCGGTCGTCCAGCTCGATCAGCATGTCGACCGCGAGCATCAGCGGCAGCGGCATGTCCTCCTGGCCGAGGTCGACCTCGGCCATGCCCATCAGCGCGTCGACGGCGATCCGTGCCGCTGCCGGCAGGTCACCGTGCATGCCGGTGGTGACCGACTCGGTGGTCAGGATCCACGACCGCACGACCGGGTCCACCTCCGCGCCCAGCCCTTCGACGAGCGCAGGCATGAGTGCGGAGTCGTCGGCCCACCACGCCATCAGCGCCTGCCCGGCGACGACGTAGGCCTCCCAGTCCAGGGCGTCGGTGCGCTCCCGTGCGGCGAGCAGCTCGCGAGCCGCGGCCCAGTCGCCGAGCAGGAGCAACCCGATGACGCCGAAGGCGTCGGCCCCCACCGTGGCCACCCCCAGGCTTCGCGCACTCTCGCCGCTCCGGCCGGCCATCTCCACGGCGTACGGCGCGTCGTCGTACATGCTCATGCTCGCCGCGTTGGCGAAGCCCGACGGTGCGCTCAGGTCACGGGGGTCGACGAGAGTCGCCGACGCGCGCTGCACGAGCGCGCCCAGCCGCCGGTAGCCGGCGACGCCGCACCACACCGCGATCGCATCGAGGGTGAGGCGGAAGTCCTCGTCGCTGCCGAAGCGCTCGACGTCGGCGAGGGCCGCGAGGACCACCTCCTGGGCCAGCGCCGCGTTGCGCGTGATCTGCTGCCCCAGCACCACGGTGCGAACCGCCAGCGCCAACGTGTCGACGCGGTCGGCCCGGCCGCGGCAGGTCTCGACGACGGCCAGGGCGTCGCGGGACGCGCCACCGGTGCGGTCGCCGAGCTGCCACTGCAGGTCGCTGCGGGAGATCAGGAGCCGCAGCGCGAGGGGGTCGTCGAGCATCCCCGCGCGCTCCGCCGCTGCGAGACCGCGCTCGATCAGCTCGCCGACCTCGTCGAGGTGACGGGCCACCCGCATGGTCAGGTCCGCCGCCGCCTGGCAGGCGCGCAGCACCACTGCGTCGGGCGGATCGAGATCCAGCAGCCGCCGGTAGTGCTGCACGGCGTCGAGCGGAGCGCCCACGGTCACCGCGTGCTCGGCCGCTCGCAGGAGGAGGGCGACCGCGCGCTGCTCCAGATCGTCGACGTCCTCATCGGGCACTGCGGCGGCCGCGTCGAGGCAGTGCTGGGCGACGACGCCGGCGAGCGCGTGGGCCTCCGGCAGTGCCTCCAGGTAGTCGGCGACCAGCAGATGGCGGGCCTTGCGGTCGCGGCGCGACAGCGTTTCGTAGGCGACGCCGCGCAGCAGCGCCTGGACGAACCGAAGCTGGCCGCGTTCGGGGGACCTCGGGTCGTCGTCGACGGTGAGGATCTCCTTGCGGCGCAGGCCGTCGAGCGCTGCGTCGAGATCCGTCCCCGAGGGCGTGAGGTGCTCGAGGCCGGAGCGGGTGAACGACAGCCCGAGGACGCTGGCGTCCTGCACCACCCGGCGCTCGTCGCCGTTCAGCGCATCGAGCCGCGCGGCGAGCAGCGCATGCAGCGTGGGCGGCGGGGCGAGTGCGGCGAGGTCGAGCGTGTCGAGAGTGTCGGGGCTGATGACGTAGCGACCGCCGACCGGCACGACGACGTCGCGGTCGATCAGCGACCGCACGGTCTCGACCGCGTAGAGCGGGACGCCTTCGGCGCGGCGTACGAGCTCGTCGCGCAGCTTCTCCGGGAGGTCGCGGACGAGCCCGTCGAGCAGGCGCTGCATCGCCGCGTCCGGCAGCGGGTCGAGGAAGACGGTGGTCGAACGGCGCCCCGTGCCGAGCCCGGGTCGGCGTGCGCTGACCTCCGGCCGGGCCAGTGCCAGGACCATGATCGGGGCGTTCGCCGCGTCGAGCAGGTGGTCGATGAAGTCGAGCAGGCCGTCGTCGGCCCACTGCAGGTCCTCGATGACGAGCGTGACGGACGAGCCGGAACTGCACAGCGCCTCGAGGAACCCTCGCCAGCAGGCGAACAGGTCGCCCTGCGGGAAGACGTCGTCGCTGCACCCGAGCAGTGACAGCAGCCGCGGGCGCAGCACGTCGCGCTCGGCCGGGTCGGCGACGTGCTTCTCGAGGCGGGCATCGAGGGCCGGGGCGACGACCTCCGGGTCCTCGTCGCTGACCCGCAGCAGCGAGCGGACCATCTCGGCGACAACGCGTCCGGCGACTCCTTGGCCGTAGGAGACGCAGCGCCCCCGCAGCCAGAACGTCGACGACGACGTGATCGCGTCGAGGTACTTCTCGAACTCCCAGGACAACCGGGACTTGCCGATACCGGGCTCACCGGCGACCAGCACCAGGCGGGCTCGCCGTTCCTCGCCCGTCGCGTGGAAGAGCTCTTTGACCAGCCGCAGCTCGCGGTCGCGGCCCACGAACGGCGCCTCGAGTCCGTCGACCCGTTGCGAGCCACCCACCGCGGCAGTCGTGCGCACCGCGCGGAAGAGCTCGATCGCTGTCGACTTGCCTTTGAGCTCGTGGCTGCCGGTGCTCTCGTAGGCCATGCTCGCGCTGGTGAGCGACCGGGTCGTGTCGTCGACCCACACCTCGCCCGGGCCGGCGGCGGCCTGCACCCGCGCCGCCGTGTTGACGGCGTCGCCGGCCACCATGCCTTCGCCGACCGCGCCGAGCGTCACGGCGACGGGGCCGGTCGTGATGCCGACGCGCATCGCGAGGCCCTCGATGCGAAGCTCCTCGCCGAGCGCGGTCACCGTGCTGACGAGGTCGAGCCCGGCGCGCACCGCGCGTTCGGCGTCGTCCTCGCGGGCCACCGGCACCCCGAACACCGCACACACGGCGTCGCCGATGAACTTCTCCACCGTCCCGCCGTAGCGCTCGACCACCGCGCGGGCCCGGTCGAAGTAGGCCGACAGCAGCTCACGCACCGCCTCCGGATCACGCGACTCCGACAGCGGCGTGAAGCCGACGAGGTCGGCGAACAGCAGCGAGGCGACCCGCCGCTCGCTCACCGGGGCCGCGGGGTCGGCCGTGCCGGTGGCGCCGGTCGCGCCCTCGACGGGCGGTGCGCCGTTGGCGGCGACGGCCGTTGCGGCCGGAGTCCGGCCGGGGAGCGGGCTGCCGCACTCGGCGCAGAAGCGGCCTCCGCTGGCGGGGGTGCCGCACGAGGTGCACGTCACGGACAGGGGGGCGCCGCACTCGGTGCAGAAGCGCGCGCCGGCCGGGTTCGCCGTTGCGCACGACGCGCACACCGGGCCACCGGTGGGTTGGGTCACGGTTCCCCCAGCAATGACGGCTCCGCCGATCTCGACGGGCGGCGGCTGTGCGCAGTCTCCACCGCCCGTCCGCGCGTGTCAGGCTCTTCGCGGCCTCGCCGCCGCCGCGTGTCCGCGCAGCAGGCCGGGTAGGCCGATGCCATGACGATGGACCGGGTCAACAAGGCGGCTGTCGAGCAGGCCCGGGCCCGCGGGCCGCGAACGCGGTGAGGTCGCGACGTCGGGCTGCGTCGCGACCGAAGTCGGGAGATGCTCGGGCGGTGCGACGGATCCGGCGGCTGCTCTCGGCGCTGAACGCACTGGCGCGCGACCCGCGGATCCCCAAGCCGGTCCGCTGGATCCTCGTGCTGTCGCTGCTGCCCGTGCCGGGACCGTTCGACGAGGCGGTGGGGCTGGTCGCGCTCGGCCTGATCGCGGTCTTCTGGCGCCCGGTGCTCCGCGACGTCCTCGGCCGGCAGGTCGCTGAGGATCGGCGCTGCGCCGCCGGCGGGGACGGCGCCCATTCCACCGTCAGCGGGCGGTCAGCCAGTCGACGATCAGACGGTTGACCTCGGCGGGTTTCTCCAGGTGCAGGAAGTGGCCGGCGCCATCGATGATCTCGGCTCGCGACCCGGCCGGCAGGAACTCCTCGGACCCCTCGACGAGGTCGGCACCCATGCAGCCGTCGTCCCGGCCGTGCAGGTAGAGCGTCGGAGGGCCGTCGTCGGAGGCGTCCGGGCCGCCCTCGAACATCGCCCGGTAGTAGCCCAGCGCGGCCGAGAGGTTGGCGGGATCGCGCAACGCGTCCTTCACGTGCGTCAGGTCCTCGGTGGCGTCGTAGCCGGGTGACCAGTCCCGCCAGAGCCCCTCGATGAACGCGAAGTCGTCGGCCGGCACGACCATGTCGGCGAACGGCGTCTGGAAGAAGTACATGTAGAACGACCGCTTGATCTGGGGGTAGCTCAGGAACGCCCGCATCACCGCACCCATGGGCGGCACCGCCATCGTCACGACCCGCCGCCAGACCGCCGGTTGCAGCGCCACGGACGTGTAGGCCGCGAGCGCGCCCCAGTCGTGGCCCACCACGACCGCGTCGTCGCCACCGCCGAGGGCGTCACGCAGGGCGATCGCGTCCTGCCCCCGGACCGTGCTGTTGTAGGAGCCGTCGCCCGGCAGCCCCGTGGGCGCGTAACCGCGGGTCCAGGGCGCCACCGCGTGGAAGCCGGCGTCGGCCAGCGCGGGCAACAGGTGCCGGAAGCTGTAGGCCGAGTCCGGGAACCCGTGCAGGCACAGCGCGAGCGGCCCGCTGCCCGCCTCGAGATAGGCGAAGTCGACGCCGTTCGCGGTGACCCGACCCTCGGCGAGCGCGGTCACGCGGACACGACCTCGTACGTCGGCGGGGTGCCGGAGATCCGGATCCGGGCGCCGACCAGGTTGCGCCCGGCGAGCGAAGCGAGCTGGCCCTCGGCGGCGGCCGCGGCCACCCGTTGCCCGTCGGGCGTCGTGGCGTAGACGGGTGCGGTGCGCACGCCCCCGTCGTTCTTGTCGTAGACGACGGTGGCGCCGGCCACGGTGGCCTCGCCGTCGTACGACGACAGCAAGGGCAGCGCGGAGTCGTCGATCGCCTGCTGCGCGGCCACCGTGTCGCCCGGCCGGAACCCCTCCGGTGGCGGGGTCGTGCCGTAGATGCCGGCGGCGTGCTTGGTGACGTACCAGCCGAGGCCGGTCACCAGCCCGAGCCCGCCGGACCCCCGCAAGGTGTCGACCATCGTCGCGATCGAGTGCGAGACGTAGTTGTTGCCCGGCCCGCCGAAGTAGGGCAGCCCGCCGGTCACCGTCGCGCGCCGCTGGTCGTCGGGCGAGATCCCCAACGTCTCCAGGGCCATCTGCACCGGCGCCGGGAAGCACGAGTAGAGGTCGAAGGCGCTCAGGTCGTCGACGCCGACCCCGGCGGCGGCGAGTGTCGCGCGGACCGCGGCGTCGATGCCCGGCGACGAGCCGAGGTCGGGCCGCTGCACCGGGTACCAGACGTCGGTGGCCTGCGCGCCCGCCCAGACGAACACCGCACGGTCGGCGACCCCGGCCGCCCGCGCCGCGGCCAGCGACGTGACCAGCAGCGCGGCGGCCTGGTTGACCGAGGGGAACGCGTTCATGAGCTTCGTGTAGGGCTCGGCGATGATCCGATTGCCGGAAGTCGGTGTTGCGATCTCGGCGGCGGAGCGGGCTTCGGGGAACCACGCGTGCGGGTGCTTCGCCGCCACCTCCGTGAACGGCGCCATCACCGTGCCGAGGTGGTCGCGGTGCGCCTGCAGGTCGCGGCCGGCGCGGTGAGCGCGCGCCGACTCGAGCATCGGGTAGACGTGCGCGGGCAGCGCCAGCCGGATCGCGAGCTCCTGCTCGCTGACGCCGGGCTTGTCCTCGCCGACGATCGTGTCGGGCTCGCGGTCGGTCGGGTGCGGTGGCGGCTCGGGCCGGCGGCGTACGGCGAACTGCGTCTCCGCGCCGACGATCAGCGTCGCCCGCAGCGCGCCCGCGGCGATGTCGGCCGCCGCCCGGTTGACCATCCACTGCGGGGTGTTGCCGCCGACGCTGCTGGTCTCGTGCACGGCCGGGGTCAGGCCCAGCTGCGCGGCGAGGTAACCGGCCGGGCTCGGCGGCACCGGGGACATGATCGAGACGACCGTGACCCGGTCGACCTGCCGGTCGAGGCCCGGTGCCTGCTCGAGGGCGATCCGGCCGGCCCGCTCGGCGAGCTCGATCGCGGCGGGCTCCCCTTCGCGCTCGGTCACCTGGCCGGCGGCGATGACGACCGGGATCCGCTCTTCGTCGGCGTACATAGAGGCGGACAGTAACGTCCGGCCTATGCGCCCCTTGGAAGGCATCACCGTCGTCGCCCTCGAGCAGGCGGTCGCCGCACCGATCGCCACCCGCCACCTCGCCGACCTCGGCGCCCGGGTGCTCAAGGTCGAGCGGCCGGACGGCGGCGACTTCGCCCGGGCCTACGACGACAAGGTCAAGGGGCTTGCCAGCCACTTCGTCTGGCTCAACCGGTCGAAGGAGTCGGTGACCCTCGACATCAAGACCGACGGCGGCCGGCGGGTGCTCGCCGACCTGGTCGCGCGGGCGGACGTCTTCCTGCAGAACCTCGCGCCCGGTGCGCTCGCCCGGCTCGGTTTCGACAGCGCCGGCCTGCGGCAGCGCCACCCGCTGCTGATCACCTGCGACATGTCGGGCTACGGCTCGGCCGGGCCCTACCGCGACAAGCGCGCCTACGACCTGCTCGTGCAGTGCGAGACGGCGCTGGTCGCGGTGACCGGGCCGCCCGAGCAGCCCGCCAAGACCGGCGTACCCGCAGCCGACATCGCCGCCGGCATGTACGCCTACTCCTCGATCCTCGCCGCGCTGTTCGCCCGCGAGCGCACCGGCGAGGGCACGGCCATCGAGGTCAGCATGTTCGACTCACTCGCCGAGTGGATGGGCTACCAGCTCTACGCCACCCGCTACAGCGGCGTCGCCCCGCCGCGCTCCGGCCTGAGCCACCCGACGATCGCGCCGTACGACGCCTACGAGACCGCCGACGGCCACTCGGTCGTGCTCGGGATCCAGAACGACCGGGAGTGGGTGCGCCTCGCCGAGGGCGTGCTGCAGCGCCCGGAGCTCGCGACCGACCCCGACTTCGCGACCAACCGCGCCCGGGTCGCCAACCGGGCCCGCACCGACGCGGTCGTGGCAAAGGCGCTGAAGACGCTGACCGCGCAGGAGGCCGTACGCCGGCTTGACGCCGCCCAGATCGCGAGCGCCCGGCTCAACACGGTCGAGGAGTTCCTCGACCACCCGCAGCTGGCGGCACGCCACCGCTGGCGCGAGGTCGACACCCCGGCCGGGCCCATCCAGGGCCTGCTGCCGGTGCCGGTGATGTCCGGGGTCGAGATGCGGATGGATCCGGTGCCGGCGCTCGGGGAGCACACCGACGCGGTGCTGCGTGAGCTCGGCTACGACGACGAGCGGATCCGCGCACTGCACGAGGAGCAGGCGGTATGAGCGGGGTGCGGGTCGAGGACCGCGACGACGTCCGCTGGATCGTCTTCGACCGGCCGGAGGCCCTCAACGCGCTGACCCGGGCGGACCTGCGCGACGCCACCCGGGCGACCGTGGAGGCGCCCGGCCGCGCGATCGTCTACACCGGTGCCGGGGAGCGGGCGATGTGCGCGGGCATGCACGTCGAGTCCTTCCAGGGGCTGTCGCCCGACCAGGCCCGGGCGCTCATCAGCGAGGTCGGCGGCTTCGTCGGCGCCGCGCGCACCAGCCCCCTGGTCACCGCGTGCGCGGTCGACGGCTACTGCCTCGGCGCGGCCCTGGAGCTGGCGATGGGCTGCGACCTGCGGGTGACCACGACGCGTGCGGTCTTCGGGATGCCGGAGATCCGCGTCGGCATCCCGTCGGTCGTGGAGGCGGCCCTGCTGCAGCAGTACGTCGGGCTCGCCAAGGCCCAGGAGATGCTGCTCACCGGCGACCTGTGGCCGGTGGCCGAGCTGCCCGGCCTGGCCAACACCGTCGTCGAGCCGGACCGGCTGGGTGCCGCCACCGAGGAGCTGCTGGCCAAGGTCACCCGTCACTCGCCGGCCGCCCTGGCCAGCCAGAAGCGGCTGTTCCGCACCTGGCAGGACTTCTCGCTGACCGAGTCGATCGCGCGCAGCATCGACGAGTTCGCCGCGGTCTTCGCCGACCCGGTGACGGCCCGCCACGTCGACGAGCACGTGGCCCGGGTCCGGAAGCGCCCGTGACCGTGGCATAGTCCGGCGGCGTGCTGACCTCCTTCGACGACTACCCGGTCCACCAGACGCCGCTGCCGGTCGCGAACCCCGGCACCGGCGACCGCAACTTCTACGACCGCTACTTCTTCAACGGCTACGACGCCGACGGCGAGCTGTTCTTCGCGGTGGCCATGGGGCTGTATCCCAACCGCCAGGTGGCCGACGCCTCCTTCAGCGTCCTGCGCGACGGCGTACAGACGTCGCTACACACCTCGAAGCAGGCCTCGCCGGAGCGGCGCGACACTCGGGTCGGCAGCATCGCGGTCGAGGTCGTCGAGCCGCTGCAACGGTTGCGCGTGCGGGTCGACGAGGGGGACCTGCGGGCCGACCTCACGTTCGACGCGCGCAGCGCGCCGATCGAGGAGCCGCGCACGCTCGCCTTCAACGGCCCCCGAGTCTCCATGGACTCCACCCGGCTCACGCAGTTCGGCCGCTGGAGCGGCTCGATCACCGTCGACGGCCAGACGATCGAGGTGCGGCCCGACCGCGTCTCCGGTTGCCGCGACCGGTCGTGGGGCATCCGGGCCGGGCTCGGGGAGCCGGAGGTCAACCCGCCCGGCCCGCTGCCGCAGGTCTACTGGATCTGGACGCCGCTGCAGCTCGCCGACCGATGCATCCTCTTCGACTCCTTCGAGTACGCCGACGGCCGGCGCTGGCACGAGTTCGGTGTCGTGTGGCCCGACCAGGGCGAGCCGACCTACATGCGCGCGGTCGACCACGACGTCGACTGGCAGCCGGGCACCCGCCGCGGGCGGCAGGTGACGCTGCGGCTCGAGCCGGCCGGCGGCGAGCTGCTCGAGGTACGGATGACGCCCAAGCTGCGGTTCCAGATGCTCGGTCTCGGCTACCTGCACCCGGAGTGGGGGCACGGCCGCTGGCACGGTGGCGCCGTCTCCCACCTCGAGCGGTGGCGCGTCGACGACCTCGACCCGCTCGCGCCGCAGCACATCCACGTGCAGCAGGTGTGCGACGTCGAGGTCGGCGACGAGCGCGGCGTCGGCATCCTCGAGCAGCTGGTCATCGGCCCGCACGAGCGGTCGGGGTTGCGCGACCTGTTCGACGGCGCGCCGTGAGCACCGACCTCGCCGACCGGGTCGAGACCTACCTGCGCGGGGCGCTCGAGCGACCCGAGCTGCAGGTCACCGGCCTGCGCCGCGTCTTCGGCGGCTTCTCCCGGCACACCTACATCGTCGAGGTCGACGAGGGGCCGGCGCTGGTGGCCCGGCTCGACCCCGAAGTCTCGTTGCTCGAGAGCAACCGCACCGTCGAGTTCGGCCTCTACCGGGCGATGGCCGACGTGGCAGGGGTGCCGGTGCCGGTCGCGGTGCTCGACGAGGACGACCCCGGCCCGCTCGGCCGGCCGTTCTTCCTGATGCACCGGGTCCCCGGCACCGCCAGCCAGGAGCAGCTCCTGCCGTCCCCGCACCGCGACGACATCGGGCGGCAGGCCATCGACATCCTCGGGCGGATCGCCACCTGCGACTGGCACAAGCTCGGTGTCGGCGACCTGCTGACCGAACCCGCCGAGCCATGGCGCGCCGAGCTCGACAAGTGGGAGCAGGTCGTCGACACCCACCAGCTCGGTCCGATGCCGGTCACCCGTGCGGTGCTGCGCTGGTTGCGGCGCAACCCGCCTCCGCCGCCTCGACGCATCGCCCTGGTCCACGGCGACTACCGCACCGAGAACTTCCTCTTCGACGGCCCGCAGGTCACCGCCGTCCTCGACTGGGAGATGGCGCACCTCGGCGACCCGCTCGAGGACCTGTCGTGGTGGATGCTCGACAACTGGCGGTACGACCGCGAGCGTCCGGGCCTGATCGGGGCCTTCTTCCCGCGCGAGGAGTTCGTCGCCCACTGGGAACGGGCCAGCGGGCTGACCGCCGACGAGGCGGCGCTGCGCTGGTGGACGCTGCTGTCGCACGTCAAGGCCAACGCGATCTGGATCACCGCCGGCCACCGGTTCGCGCTCGGCGAGACCGGCGACCTGGCCATGCCGGTCATCCCGTGGGTCTACGTCAACCAGCAGGAGGCGTGGATGCTCGCCGAGCTGGTGGCGGCGGGGGGCGCGCCGGCTCCGGCAGCGGCAGGAGCGAC
Organism: Mycobacteriales bacterium; assembly: GCA_035690485.1. Taxonomy (NCBI): domain Bacteria; kingdom Bacillati; phylum Actinomycetota; class Actinomycetes; order Mycobacteriales; species Mycobacteriales bacterium. Next base: position 14,855 of record DASSKL010000048.1, read on the forward strand.
GACATGAGGCCGCCGGCTTCCCAGGTGCTCTTCGGCATGTTCATGCGGTTCACCGCGATGTCGGAGGAGTCCGCCGATGACTTCGCCCGCGGCGAGTTGCGCATCCTCGGCATCTTCGCGGCGCTGCTCGGCGTCGAGGCCGAGCGGGCCGCCGCGGTGCGGGTCGCCGAGATCGAGGCGCTGCGCCCCCTGCTGACCCGCGGCGTCGGCGTCGTACCGCACGAGCTGTCGGCGCAGCTGCAGGCGGCCCTCGACGAGACCGCCGGCAGCGGCCGGCCCGAGGAGCTGGCCGTCAGCGCGCTGGAGGCACGCATGAGCCGGTTGCAGGAGGGGTTCGTCCAGCTCCAGGCCTGGCTGGAGGAGCACGCGGCCGACGATGCCGCGCGCGAGTTGCTCGCCGACTGCTGGGCGGAGCTGCACGCGTCGGTCGCGCGGAAGGCGTTCCCCCTGCCCTGACCTCTCGGCGGGCTGGCTTAGCCTGTGCCCGTTCTGTACTGAAAGCCAGCACGCCGGAGGTCGTCATGCGGATACCGCTCGGGGCCAAGATCGTCGCGCTCTCGGCTGCGTCCGTCGTGGCGCTCGCCGGATGCGGCGGAAGCAGTGGGGGAAGCACCGCCGGCAACAGCACTACGCCGAGCGCGAGCGCGTCGACGCAGAACACCGCCCAGGAGACCGCTGCGGCCAAGACGGCCTTTCAGCAGTTCTTCGACCCGACCACGTCGCTCGACCAGCGGGTCAAGCTGCTGCAGAACGGCGAGCAGTTCCGCTCGGCGCTGGAGGCGCAGGCCAAGAGCCCGCTCGCGAAGTCGGCGTCGGTCAAGGTCAACGACGTCACGGTCAGCGGCGACACCGCGACCGTGGCCTTCGACATCCTGCTCAACGGCAAGCCCGCCCTGGGCCACCAGACCGGTCACATGGTCAAGACCGGTGGACAGTGGCAGGTGTCCACCGCGACGTTCTGCACCCTGCTGCAGCTCCAGGGCGGCGCGCCGGCGTCCTGCCCGTCGGCGGCGGCTTCGGCCGGCGCGACCGCTTCGCCCTGACGCCCGGTTTGCCCGCTTGCGGGTGGAGGCGTCGCAAGCCGGCTCCGCCCGGCGGATAACATCCCGGTTCGAGCGGCCGCCCCCCGGTCGCGGTCCGGTCGGGAGGTCGACTCGTGCAGCCCCTGCGCGTCGCGCTGCTCTCCTACCGCAGCGAGCCCCACTGCGGCGGGCAGGGCGTCTACGTCCGGCGGCTCAGCCGTGAGCTCGCCGCGCTCGGGCACCGGGTCGAGGTCTTCTCCGGTCCGCCCTACCCCCAGCTCGACGCGGGCGTCGGCCTGACCGAGGTCCCGAGCCTCGACCTCTACCGCCAGCCCGACCCGTTCCGGGTCCCGCACCCGCGGGAGTTCCACAGCGGCGTCGACGTGCTCGAGTTCGCGATGATGTGCACGGCGGCGTTCCCCGAGCCGCTGACGTTCAGCCTGCGGGCCGCCCGGGCGTTGCGCCACCGGCTCGCCGACTTCGACGTCGTGCACGACAACCAGTGCCTCGGCTACGGCATGCTCCGCATCGCCCACGACCTGCCGATGGTGGCGACCATCCACCACCCGATCACGGTCGACCGCAGGCTTGACCTGGCGGCCGCACCGCTGCGCCGCCAGGTCCCGGTGCGCCGCTGGTACGGCTTCCTGCGGATGCAGAAGCGGGTCGCCCGCAGGATGGAGCACGTCATCACCGTGTCGGACAACTCCCGGCACGACCTCGTCCGCGACTTCGGCCTGCGCCCGCAGGACCTGCGCGTGATCCCCGTCGGGGTCGACGGCGAGGTGTTCCGGCCCCACGAGGCGCCTCGAGTCGAGGGCCGCATCGTCGCGATGGCCAGCGCCGACGTGCCGCTCAAGGGCGTGCGCACGCTGCTCGAGGCCGTCGCCAAGTTGCGCACCGAGCGCGATGTGCACGTCGTCATCGTCGGCCGCCCCAAGCCGGGCGGGCCGACCGAGAAGCTGCTCGACGACCTCGACCTGCACGACGCCGTGCGCTTCGTGAAGGGGATCAGCGACGCGGAGCTGGCCGCGCTGCTGGCCTCCGCGCAGGTGGCGTGCGTGCCGTCGCTCTACGAGGGCTTCTCGTTCCCGGCGATCGAGGCGCTCGCCTGCGCCACCCCGCTGGTGGCGACCCGGGCCGGCGCGCTGCCCGAGGTCGTCGGCCCCGACGGCGAGTGCGCGCTGCTCGTCGACCCGGGCGACGCCGGGCAGCTGGCCGGCGCGATCGCCCGCCTGCTCGACGACCCGCCCCTGCGCGACCGCCTCGGCGCGGCCGGCCGGCGGCGGGTGCTCGACCGCTACTCGTGGCGCGCCATCGCCGAAGCCACCGCCCAGTGCTACGCCGACGCCATCGCGCGGAGGGCCGCGGCGTGCTGACCGTGGACTTCGACCGCTTCCCGGTCGAGCCCGGTCAGCGCGTGCTCGACCTGGGCTGCGGCGCCGGCCGGCACGCGTTCGCGCTCGCCCGCCGTGGCGCCGACGTCGTCGCGCTCGACCGCGACGCCAAGGAGATCCAGGGTGTCGCCGAGCTGTTCGCCGCGATGCGGCACGAGGGCGAGATCCCCGACGGCACGAAGACCGTCGCCATGCGTGGTGACGCCTACGCACTGCCGTTCCCCGACGCGTCGTTCGACCGCGTCGTCGCCGCCGAGATCCTCGAGCACATCCCCGACGACACCCGGGCGATGGCCGAGCTGGTGCGGGTGCTGCGGCCCGGCGGCCTGGCCGCGATCACGGTGCCTCGCTGGCTGCCCGAGCAGGTGTGCTGGGCGCTGTCCGACGACTACCACACCGTCGAGGGCGGCCACGTGCGCATCTACCGCGGCCACGAGCTCGCGGCGAAGCTCGGCTCGGCGGGGCTGGAGCCGCTCGACCGCCACCACGCGCACGGGCTGCACTCGCCCTACTGGTGGCTCAAGTGCGCCGTCGGCGTACGCAACGACGACCACGTGCTGCCGCGCCTCTACCACCGGCTGCTGGTGTGGGACATCACCCATCGGCCGCTCGTCACCCGGGTCGCCGAGCGGGTGCTCAACCCGCTCATCGGCAAGAGCCTGGTCGTCTACCTGCGCAAGCCGGAGGCCATGCGTGTCGCGGCCTGACCTGCCGGCCGTCGACGGCATCGTCACCGCCGCCGACGTCGCCGCCACCGCCGCCAGCATCGCGGCGGTGCAGGAGCCGTGGGGCGCGATTCCGTGGTTCCCCGGCCACACTGCCGACGCCTGGAACCACGTCGAGGCCGCGATGGCGTTGACGGTCGGCGGCCTCGACGACGCGGCGGTCCGGGCCTACGAGTGGCTGCGCCGCAGCCAGCGCGCTGACGGCTCGTGGCCGACGCTGTGGCGCGAGGGGCGGGTCGAGGACCCGATCGCCGACACCAACCAGTGCGCCTACGTCGCGGTCGGCGTCTGGCACCACTGGCTGCTGCGTCGCGACGAGTCCTTCGTCGTGCGGATGTGGCCGACCGTGCGGCGCGCCCTCGACTACGTCGTGGGGCTGCAGACCGACCGCGGCGAGTTCCCGTGGAAGCGCGAACCCGACGGCACCCTCGGCGAGTTCGCGCTGCTGACCGGCTGCTCGAGCACCTACCAGAGCCTGCGGGCGGGGCTCGCGCTCGCGGCCTTCCTCGACGAGCCGCAGCCGGAGTGGGAGATGGCCGCCGGGCGGGTGGCCCACGTCGTCGCCGAGCACCCCGAGGCGTTCGCCGACAAGAGCACCTTCTCGATGGACTGGTACTACCCGGTGCTCGGCGGCGCGGTCCGCGGTGACGCCGGTTTCGCCCAGCTCGCGAGCCGCTGGGACGAGTTCATCGTGCCGGGCCTCGGCTGCCGCTGCGTGCACGACCAGCCGTGGGTGACCGGCGCTGAGACCTGTGAGCTGGTGATCGCCCTCGACGCCCTGGGGGACGGCGACCGGGCCCACGAGATGTTCGCGATGATGCAGCACCTGCGTGCCGCCGACGGCGCCTACTGGACCGGCTACCAGTACGTCAACCGGGTCAACTGGCCGGCCGACCGCAGCACCTACACTGCGGCCGCCGTCGTGCTCGCCGCCGACGTCCTGTCACGCACCACGCCCGGCGCGACGCTGTTCCTGGCCGACGACCTGCCGAGCGGGGTCGACCTCGCCCGCGGCGCGTGTGGCTGCCCCTCGGACCTGGAGTGGGCCTACGAGCCGTGGGAGTCAGCCTCCGTCGGCGGCGATCCGCTCGAGCACTCGTAGCGAACCCACCTGCCGCACCTCGCGGAAGTCGCCGCTGTCGAGCGCGCGCAGGTAGACGTGGTACGGCGGCTGCCCGCCGTCGGCCGGGTCCGGGAACACGTCGTGGATCGCGAGCACGCCACCGACCATCACGTGCGGCGACCAGGCGCCGTAGTCGGTCTGCGCCTCCTCCTCGCTGTGGCCGCCGTCGATGAACAGCATCGCCAGCGGGGTCGACCACAGCGCCGCGACGCCGGCCGAGCGGCCGACGACCGCGACGACGGTCTCCTCGAGCCCGGCCTGCTCGATCGTGCGGCGGAAGTGCGGCAGCGTGTCCATCCGCCCGCTCGCGGGGTCGACGACCGAGGGGTCGTGCCACTCCCAGCCGGCTTGGTTCTCCTCCGACCCGCGGTGGTGGTCGACGGTCACCACCCGGCCGCCCACCGCCTGCGCTCCGGCGCCCAGGTAGACCGCGGACTTGCCGCAGTAGGTGCCGACCTCGAGCACCGGGCCGCGCGCCGCGGCGGCGTAGGCCGTCTCGTAGAGCGCGAGGCCCTCGGCGGGCGGCATGAAGCCCTTGGCGCCTTCGGCGACCGCCCGCAGGTCGGCGGGCATCGGCGGCGCGGTCACCGCGTCAGGGTAGGGGACGCTAGTTGCTGAGGTAGGCGCAGGCGAAGCCGACCATCGTGCCGACCATCGCGAGGTTGGTCAGCGCGCCGCGCCACGTCATCTTCTTGCGACCGGCGGCGACCAGGCTGTTGAGGCAGAACGCCGAGCCGACGGCGGCGCCTGCCATCAGCAGCCGCTCCCGCTCGTCCTCGTCGTCCACGTGCTGCAGCAGCACGCCGTAGGTGGTCAGCCAGAAGCCCAGGCCCCGGATGAGGTCGGTGGTGGCGCCGGCGTTCGGGTCGACGCCGTCGAGGTGCGCCTGGAGCCGCGGGAAGGCGATCATCGACGTGCCCATCGCTAGCGTGCCGATCTCGACGGCTGCCAGCGTGTCGGCCTTCTTCATCGTGAGAGCGGCCAGCCCGAGTCCGGTCGCGGCCTTCGTCTTCTTCGACATGTGCTGCCTCCGTGTGCTGTCTGCTGCTGTGCCCGGCGTACCGGGACCGCGGTGGGCGCAAACGTCGCGAGCATGTCACGCTGGCGCGGTGAGGCAATCCGGGCGTGACCTGGCGGTCGCCGGCATCGTCGTCGCCTGGGTCGCCGCGGTGCTCTCGCTCGATACGATCGCGACCCTCACCGAGCAGCGGCTGCTCGGCGTCGGTACGGCGCTGCTGCTGGCCGCCCTGCTGGCCCGGGAGCCGGTGCGGGTGCGCATCCAGGTGCTGGTCGTCGTCGTCTTCGCGACCGCGGTGGAGTTCACGTTCGCCGGCTGGCTCGGCACCTACGTCTACCGGCTGCACAACGTGCCGTGGTTCGTGCCTCCGGGCCACGGGCTGGTCTACCTCGGCGCGCTCGCGCTCGGCCGGTCGCCGCTGTTCGCCGCCATCCGCCGCCCGCTGGTCACGGGCACGCTGGTCGTCGGCGCCGCCTACGCCGGGTGGGGCCTGGCGATCAGCTCGCGGCTCGACGTGCTCGGGGCGTTCTGGTTCTGCTGCCTCGCGGCGTTCCTGCTGCGCGGGCGGGCGCCGCTGGTCTACGTCGGCGCCTTCGTGATGGTCACCTACCTCGAGCTGCTCGGCACCGGGCTCGGGACCTGGACCTGGGGCACGCACGACCCGATCCTCGGGATCGTGGCGATGGGCAACCCGCCGAGCGGCGCCGCCGGCGGCTACGGGTTCTTCGACGCGGCCGCCCTGGCGCTCGCACCGGCGATCCAGCGGGCGGTCAGCCGCCGTCCCGCAGCAGTGCCAGCACCTCCTCGTGCAGCCGACCGTTGGAGCACAGCACGCTCCCCCCGTCCGGCCGCGGAGACCCCGACAGGTCGCTGAACCGCCCGCCGGCCTCCTCGACGATCACCTGCAGGGCGGCGAGGTCCCACAGCGACACCTCGGGCTCGGTCGACACGTCGACCGCACCCTCCGCCACCAGCACGTGCGACCAGAAGTCGCCGAAGGCGCGGGTGCGCCACACCCGCCGCGTCAGGTCGAGGAATGCGGGCAACCGGCCGCGCTCCTCCCATCCGGTCAGGCTCGAGTAGGACAGGTGCGCATCGGCGAGAGCGTCGACTCCGGACACCCGGCAGGCGCGTGCGTCGGCCCTCGACGGGCCCGTCCAGGTGCCGCTCCCGCGGGCCGCCCACCAGCGCCGGCCGAGCATGGGCGCCGACACCACCCCGGCGGCGACCTCGCCGTCGACCTGCAGCGCGACCAGCGTCGCCCAGACCGGCACGCCGCGGACGAAGTTCTTGGTGCCGTCGACCGGGTCGACGATCCAGCGCCGCGGCCCGTCGCCGGTCGCGCCGTACTCCTCGCCGAGCACCGCGTCGCCCGGCCGCTCCGCCGCGACCAGCCGCCGCAGCTCGCGCTCCACCGCCTGGTCGGCGTCGCTCACCGGGGTCAGGTCCGGCTTGGTCTCGACCCGGAGGTCGAGCGCCCCGAACCGGGCCAGCGTGATGGCGTCCGCGGTG
>DASSKL010000049.1 GCA_035690485.1 Mycobacteriales bacterium
TGTCCACTTCGGGCACCAGACCCGGCGCTGGAACCCGAAGATGAAGCGCTTCATCTTCACCGAGCGCAACGGCATCTACATCATCGACCTGCAGCAGTCGCTGTCCTACATCGACCGCGCCTACGACTTCGTCAAGGAGACCGTCGCCCACGGCGGCTCGATCATGTTCGTGGGCACCAAGAAGCAGGCCCAGGAGTCGGTCGCCGAGCAGGCCAGCCGCGTCGGCATGCCCTACGTCAACCAGCGCTGGCTGGGCGGCATGCTGACGAACTTCCAGACGGTCTACCAGCGGCTGCAGCGGCTCAAGGAGCTCGAGCTCGCCGAGCAGACCGGCGAGACCTCCGCCTCGACCAAGAAGGAGCGGCTGCACCTGCAGCGCGAGAAGGACAAGCTGGAGCGCACGCTCGGCGGCATCCGCGACATGCAGAAGCTGCCCAGTGCGGTCTGGATCGTCGACACCAAGAAGGAGCACATCGCGGTCGGCGAGGCTCGCAAGCTCGGCATCCCGGTCGTGGCGATCCTCGACACCAACTGCGACCCCGACGAGGTCGACTACCCGATCCCCGGCAACGACGACGCGATCCGCAGCGTCGCTCTGCTCACCCGGGTCCTCGCCGACGCGGTCGCCGAGGGCCTCATGGCCCGCGCGGGCGCCGGCCGCGACGAGGCCGCCGAGGCGGGCAGCCAGGTCGGCGGCGACGAGCCGCTCGCCGACTGGGAGCGCGAGCTGCTTCAGGGCGAGGGTCAGGCCGAGGCCGGCGCCGGCGAGACCGCGCCGACCGCCTGATCCCCGGGTCGCCCGACCCTGATCGCACCTTTCACCACCAACGACAGGAAGAACATGGCTCAGATCAGCGCCGCGGAGGTCAAGAAGCTCCGCGAGCTCACCGGCGCCGGGATGATGGACTGCAAGGGCGCGCTCGAGCAGTCCGACGGCGACTTCGACAAGGCGGTCGAGATCCTCCGCCTCAAGGGCGCCAAGGACGTCGGCAAGCGCGAGACCCGCACCGCCTCCAACGGCCTGGTCGCCGCGCGGCTCGACGGCACCACGCGGGCCGTCCTGCTCGAGGTCAACTGCGAGACCGACTTCGTCGCCAAGGGCGAGCGCTTCCAGGAGCTGGCCGTCGAGCTCGCCGACCACGTCGCGGAGGCGCAGCCCTCCGACGTACCCACCCTGCTCGAGCAGCCGTTCACCAAGGACCCGGGCAAGACGGTCAAGCAGGTGATCGACGAGGCCAGTGCGGTCATCGGCGAGAAGCTCGAGGTCCGTCGCTTCGCGACCTTCGAAGGCACCTACATCGCGTCGTACCTGCACCGCACCAGCCCCGACCTGCCGCCGCAGATCGGCGTGCTCGTCGAGCTGAGCGTCGAGAACCCCGAGCTCGGCAAGGACATCGCGCAGCACATCGCGGCGCTGCCGCCGCGGTGGCTGACCCGCGACGAGGTCCCCGCCGACGTCGTCGAGGGGGAGCGGCGGATCGCCGAGCAGATGGCCAAGGACGAGGGCAAGCCCGAGCAGGCCGTCCCGAAGATCGTCGAGGGCCGCGTCAACGGGTTCTTCAAGGACTTCGTGCTGCTCGAGCAGCCGTTCGTCAAGGAGAACAAGAAGAGCATCAAGCAGGTGCTCGACGACGCCGGGGTCCAGGTCGCGCGGTTCGCCCGCTTCAAGGTCGGCCAGGAGTAGAGCAGGAGCGATCCCGCAGGGCAGACTGCCGACCGACCGCGACGTACGACGAGAGGCCGCGACCGTGACCGAGACCACCACCCCGGACGCGGACGCGGCCTCCGCCGTCCTCCGGCCGTGGAGCCGGGTGCTGCTCAAGCTGTCCGGGCAGGCGTTCTCCGGCAGCGACCCGCTCGGCATCGACCCGTCGACGGTGGCCACGATCGCCCGGCAGATCGCGGCGGTGGTCCGCGACGGCGTGCAGATCGCCGTCGTCATCGGCGGCGGCAACATGTTTCGCGGCCAGGCGCTCGCCGAGCGCGGCATGGACCGCCCGCGTGCCGACTACATGGGCATGCTGGGCACCGTCATCAACTGCCTGGCGCTGCAGGACTTCCTCGAGAAGCAGGGGGTCGACACCCGCGTCCAGACCGCGATCACGATGGGGCAGGTGGCCGAGCCCTACGTGCCGCGCCGGGCGATCCGGCACCTGGAGAAGGGCCGGGTCGTCATCTTCGGCGCCGGGCTGGGCGCGCCGTTCTTCTCCACCGACACCTGCGCCGCCCAGCGCGCCCTGGAGGTCGGGGCGCAGGCGGTGCTCATGGCGAAGACCGTCGACGGCGTCTACGACGACGACCCGCGCACGAACCCGGCCGCGGTGAAGCTCGACCGGCTCGACTACACCGAGGTCCTCTCCCGCAACTTGCGGGTCGCCGACGCCACCGCGTTCAGCCTCTGCATGGACAACCGGCTGCCGATCATCGTCTTCAACCTGCTCACCGAGGGCAACATCGGCCGTGCCGTCCGCGGTGAGAAGATCGGCACGTTGGTCGCTCCTAGCGATCAGCGCCCTAGTGCCCCCACCCAGGAGACGCTGTGATCGACGAGACGATGCTCGAGGCCGAGGAGAAGATGGACAAGGCCGTCTCGGTCACCCGCGAGGACCTCGCGACCCTGCGCACCGGCCGGGCCACCCCGCAGATGTTCTCCAAGATCGTGGTCGACTACTACGGCGCGCCCACCCCGCTGCAGCAGCTCACGTCGTTCCACGTGCCGGAGCCGCGGATGGCGGTGCTCCAGCCCTACGACAAGAGCGCGACGGCCGCGATCGAGAAGGCGATCCGCGACAGCGACCTCGGCGTCAACCCCAGCAACGACGGCCAGGTGATCCGGGTGGTGCTGCCGCAGCTCACCGAGGAGCGCCGCCGCGACCTGGTCAAGGTCGCCCGCACCAAGGCCGAGGACGGCCGCATCTCGATCCGCAACGTCCGCCGGCACGCCAAGGACACCCTGGAGGCGCTGGCGCGTGACGGGGAGGTCGGCGAGGACGACGTACGCCGTGCCGAGAAGGAGCTCGAAGACCTCACCCACACCTACGTCGCGCACATCGACGACGCCCTGAAGGCCAAGGAAGAAGAGCTGCTCGAGGTCTAGGAGCCACTCCTACCGTGCCGACGACCCACGCCGGTGCCGAGCCGGCCGCGGCACCCTCCGGCGGCGGCAGCCCTGCCGGTCGCGCCGGGCGCAACCTGCCGGTGGCCATCGCCATCGGGCTCGTCCTCGGCGCGATGGTGCTCGGCAGCATCTACACCTACAAGCCGGCGTTCGTCGGCGTCGTCGCGCTGTTCATGCTGCTCGGCGCGTGGGAGCTCGTGCAGGCGCTCAAGGTGCGGCTGTTGCACGTCCCCTACGCGCCGCTGGCCGCCGGCGGACTCGCGACGCTGCTGCTCGCCTACCTGCGCGGCAGCGAGGCCATGGTCGTCGCCACCCTGCTCACCGCCGTCGCGCTGACGCTCTGGCGGGTGGCGGAGGACCTGCCGGGCCTGCTGCCCGACCTCGCGGCATCGCTGTTCGCGCTGGCCTACGTGCCCTTCCTCATGGGCATCGCGGTGCTGCTGCTGGTGCCGGCCGACGGGCCGGACCGGGTGGCGACGTTCGTCGCGACGGTGGTCTGCTCCGACGTCGGCGGCTACGTGGCCGGGGTCCTCTTCGGCAAGCACCCCATGGCGCCGACGATCAGCCCGAAGAAGACCTGGGAGGGCTTCGTCGGCTCGACCGTCGCCTGCGCCGGCGCCGGGGCGGCCTTCCTGCCGCTGCTGCTGGACGGCAAGGTCTGGCAGGGCGTCGTCTTCGGCGTCGCGGTCGTCTGTGCGGCGGTGCTCGGCGACCTCGGCGAGTCGCTGCTCAAGCGCGACATCGGGATCAAGGACATGGGCACGCTCCTGCCCGGCCACGGCGGGGTCCTCGACCGGATCGACGCGCTGCTGATCACGGCGCCGGTCGCCTGGCTGCTGCTCACCGCGTTCGTCCCGTCGTGAGCGCGCCGGAAGCGTGGCGGCCCCGCGGGCGTTGGCACCGGAGATGACGTCTACTCCCGTGCGGCTCGAGGCGCCCCGGCGGCGGGCCAAGCCGCCCCGTCACCTCGCCGACCTCACCCCGGCCGAGCGCCGTGCCGCCGTGCAGGCCCTCGATGAGCCGGCGTTTCGCGCCGAGCAGCTGTCGCGCCACTACTTCACCCGGCTCGCCGACGACCCGTCGACGATGACCGACGTGCCGGCCGCGGCCCGGGACCGGCTGGCCGCCGACCTGCTGCCGCCGCTGCTGACCGCCGTACGCCGCATCGCGTGCGACGACGGCGCCACGGTCAAGACGCTCTGGCGCGGTTTCGACGCGACGCTCGTCGAGTCGGTGCTGATGGCCTACCCGGACCGCGTGACGATGTGCGTGTCCAGCCAGGCCGGCTGCGGGATGGCCTGCCCGTTCTGCGCCACCGGCCAGCAAGGCCTGACCCGCAACCTGTCCACCGGCGAGATCGTCGAGCAGGTCGTCGCCGGAGCCCGCGCGCTGGCCCGCGGCGAGGTGCCGGGCGGCAACCGGGTCAGCAACGTCGTCTTCATGGGCATGGGCGAGCCGCTGGCCAACTACAACGCCGTCGTCGCCGCCGTACGCCGGCTGGTCGAGCCGTCCCCGCACGGCCTCGGCATGTCCGCGCGCGGCATCACGGTCTCGACCGTCGGCCTGGCGCCGGCGATCGACCGGCTCGCCGGCGAGGGGCTGCCGGTCACGCTCGCGGTGAGCCTGCACGCGCCCGACGACGAGCTGCGCGACACGCTGGTGCCGGTCAACGCGCGCTGGAAGGTCGACGAGGTCCTTGCCGCCGCCTGGCGTTACGCCGACACCACCGGCAGGCGGGTCTCCATCGAGTACGCGCTCATCCGCGACGTCAACGACCAGCCGTGGCGCGCGGACCGGCTCGCCGCCCTGCTGCGGGGCCGGCTCGCGCACGTCAACCTCATCCCGCTCAACCCGACGCCGGGCAGCGCGTGGGACGCGTCACCGCGTGCCGCGCAGCGGGAGTTCGTCCGGCGGCTGCGCGCGGGCGGCGTGACCACCACCGTGCGCGACACCCGCGGCCGTGAGATCGACGGCGCGTGCGGGCAGCTGGCCGCGCTCGAGGGGTAGGGCTCGGCGGGGACGCCGGCACCGCTGCGTGGGCCACACTGGTGGGGTGACCCGCGACCTCGTCCTGCTGGGCAGCACCGGCTCGATCGGCACCCAGGCGCTCGACGTCGTCGCCCGCAACCGCGACGCGTTCCGGGTGGTCGGGCTCGCCGCCGGCGGTGAGCGCCCCCAGCTGCTCGCAGCCCAGGCTCTCGAGCACGGCGCCGAGGTCGTCGCGGTGCACAAGGCCAGCGCCGCGCAGGACGTGCTGCTCGCGTTCTACGCCGAGGCCAAGCAGCGCGGCTACGACGCCGGGGCCTACCGGGTGCCGAAGATCCTGGCCGGCCCCGACGCCGCGGCCGAGCTGGCCGGCTGGCCCTGCGACGTCGTGCTCAACGGCATGACCGGCTCGATCGGCCTGCGCCCGACGCTCGCGGCGCTCGACGCCGGCCGGCGCCTCGCCCTGGCCAACAAGGAGTCGCTGATCGTCGGCGGACCGCTGGTCAAGGCCCGGGCGGCGGCCGACCAGATCGTGCCGGTCGACTCAGAGCACTCGGCCCTCGCGCAGTGCCTGCGCGGCGGCCGGCACGCGGAGGTGCGCCGGTTGGTGCTCACGGCGAGCGGCGGCCCGTTCCGCGGCCGGCGTCGTGACGAGCTGGCCGACGTCACCCCGCAGCAGGCACTGGCGCACCCCACCTGGGACATGGGGCCGGTCATCACCGTCAACTCCGCGACCCTGGTCAACAAGGGCCTCGAAGTGCTCGAGGCCCACCTGCTCTTCGACATCCCGCTCGAGCGCATCGACGCGGTCGTGCACCCGCAGTCGGTCGTGCACTCGATGGTCGAGTTCGTCGACGGATCCACGCTGGCGCAGGCCAGCCCGCCCGACATGCGGCTGCCGATCGCGCTCGCTCTCGGCTGGCCCGAGCGGGTTGCGGACGCGGCGCCCGGCATGGACTGGACGCACGCGCACGAGTGGCGGTTCGAGCCGCTCGACGAGGACGCGTTCCCCGCGGTCGCGCTCGCCCGCGAGGTCGGCCGCACGGGCGGGGTCGCGCCCGCGGTCTACAACGCCGCCAACGAGGAGTGCGTCGGTGCTTTCCTCGACGGCCGGATCCCCTTCCTCGGCATCGTCGACACGGTCGCCCGGGTCGTCGCCCAGGCCGGCGTGCGTCCGGGGCTCGGGAACTCCCTCACGCTTGCCGATGTTCTCGAAGCTGAGACCTGGGCGCGCGCGCGCGCCCGCGAGCTGACCGGCGTGACGACAGGAGAGCCCGCGTGACCCTCGGAGTGATCGCTTTCGTGGTCGCCCTGCTCGTCTCGATCATGCTGCACGAGGCCGGTCACTTCGCGACCGCGAAGCGGTTCGGCATGAAGGCGCCGCAGTTCTTCGTCGGCTTCGGGCCCACCATCTGGTCGTTCCGTCGCGGCGAGACGGAGTACGGCATCAAGGCGATACCGGCCGGTGGCTTCGTCAAGATCACCGGCATGACGCCGCTCGAGGAGGTCGAGCCGGGCGACGAGGACCGGGCGTTCTACAAGCAGCCCGCCTGGCAGCGCACGATCGTGCTGGCCGCCGGGTCGTTCATGCACTTCGTCATCGCGTTCGCCCTGCTCTTCGCCGTACTCGCCGTCATTGGTACGCCGAAGCTGGTTCCCACCGTCAACACCGTCTCGGCGTGCGTGCCGGCGAAGCTCACCACGCAGCCGACGGCGCAGGTCTGCTCCGCGCTGCCGCCCTCGCCGGCGAAGGCCGCCGGGCTGCAGCACGGCGACGAGATCGTGGCCTTCGACGGCCAGCCGATCAAGGACTGGGACGCCCTCACGGCCAAGCTCCAGAAGCACGGTCCCGGGCCGGTGACGCTGACGATCGTGCGCGACGGGCAGCGCAGCGTCCGCACCGTCGACCTGGTGCCGGCCGAGCGCCCCTCCGAGACCGACCCGAAGGTCATGCAGACCGTCGGCGCGCTCGGCGTGACCGCGACCGAGGTCGCCGACCGCATGGACCCGCTGGCGGCGGTCGCGCACGCCGGCACCGGGTTCGGCCGGCTCACCACCGCGACGTTCGGCGCGCTGGGCAACCTGCCGCACGCCGTCGGCAACCTGTTCCACGCGACCGTCGACGGGGGGCAGCGCAGCAGCGACGGCCTGGTCGGACCGGTCGGCATCGCCCGGGTCAGCGGGGAGGCCCTCGCCCAGGGCGGCACGCCCCTGTTCGACCGGATCGGCACGTTCGTCCTGCTGATCGCCGGGGTCAACGTGTTCGTCGGGATCTTCAATCTGCTGCCGCTGCTTCCGCTGGACGGCGGGCACCTGGCCGTGCTCGGCTACGAGGAGGGTCGCCGGCGGCTCTACCGCCTGGTCGGGCGCCGCGACCCCGGTCGCGTCGACCTGACCAAGCTGCTGCCGGCGGCATACTTGGTGATGGTGCTGTTCATCGGCCTGTCGGTGCTGCTGCTGCTCGGCGACATCGTCAACCCGATCGCCAACCCGTTCACCGGATGAGCTCGCTCGAGCCCGGATAGAAGGAGCACATGACCACCTCCGCCCCCGACACCGCCGTCTCCCTGGGCATGCCCGAGCTGCCGCCCCCGTCGCTGGCGACGCGGCGTCACAGCCGGCAGATCGACGTCGGTGGGGTGAAGGTCGGCGGCGGGGCGCCGATCTCGGTGCAGTCGATGGCGACCACGGTCACCGCCGACGTCAACTCCACGCTGCAGCAGATCGCCGAGCTCACGGCCGCCGGTTGCCAGATCGTGCGGGTCGCCTGCCCCAGCCAGGACGACGCCGACGCGCTCGGTGAGATCGCCCGGCACTCGCAGATCCCGGTCATCGCCGACATCCACTTCCAGCCCAAGTACGTCTTCGCCGCGATCGAGGCAGGTTGTGCCGCCGTACGCGTCAATCCCGGCAACATCAAGAAGTTCGACGACCAGATCCGCGAGATCGCGAAGGCGGCCAAGGACCACGGCACCCCGATCCGCATCGGCGTCAACGCCGGATCGCTCGACAAGCGGCTGCTCGAGAAGTACGGCCGGCCGACCGCGGAGGCGCTCGTCGAGAGCGCGCTGTGGGAGGCGAGCCTGTTCGAGGAGCACGACTTCCGCGACATCAAGATCTCCGTCAAGCACCACGACCCGGTGGTCATGATCAACGCCTACCGGCAGCTGGCCGAGCAGTGCGACTACCCGCTGCACCTCGGCGTCACCGAGGCCGGGCCGGCGTTCCAGGGCACGGTCAAGTCCGCGGTCGCGTTCGGCGCGCTGCTGGCCGAGGGCATCGGCGACACGATCCGGGTGTCGCTGTCCGCCCCGCCGGTCGAGGAGGTCAAGGTCGGCATCGCGATCCTCGAGTCGCTCGGCCTGCGCCAGCGCGGTCTCGAGATCGTCTCCTGCCCGTCCTGCGGCCGGGCGCAGGTCGACGTCTACGAGCTCGCGGAGAAGGTCACCGCCGGCCTGGAGGGGCTGACGGTCCCGCTGCGGGTCGCCGTCATGGGGTGCGTCGTCAACGGCCCGGGCGAGGCCCGGGAGGCCGACCTCGGCGTCGCGTCGGGCAACGGCAAGGGCCAGATCTTCGTCCGCGGCGAGGTCATCAAGACCGTGCCCGAGGCGCAGATCGTCGAGACGCTGATCGAGGAGGCGCTGAAGATGGCCGAGGAGATGCAGCTCGAGGCCGGCGACCCCTCGGTCACCGTCGCCTGACGTCGCCACGTGCGGGCCGACTCGCGTCCCGGCAGCAAGCGGGGCGCGGCGAATCCGGGCATGCTGCCCCCCGTGTCCCTGCGCGTGCTCGGCGACCGCGACGCCGACGAGACGCTGGCGCTGCTGCGTCGTGACCCGATCGCCAACTGCTTCCTGATCTCCCGGCTGGAGGCCGCGGGCCTCGAGGCGTGGCGGCTCGGGGCCGAGGTGTGGGGCTACTTCGCGGGCGGGCGCCTCGACGCGGTCTGCTACGCCGGGGCCAACCTCGTGCCCGCCGGCGCCGACGAGACCGCGGTGCGCGCGTTCGCCGACCGGGCCCGCCGGCACGGCCGCCGCTGCTCCTCGATCGTCGGCCCGGCCGAGATGGCCCTACCGCTGTGGCGGCTGCTCGAGCCGTCCTGGGGACCGGCTCGCGAGGTCCGCGCCAACCAGCCGCTGATGGCGACCTCGGCGGACCCCTCCGTCGACGGCGACCCGCTGGTGCGGGCGGTCCAGCGCGACGAGGTCGACACCTTGCTGCCCGCAGCGGTCGCGATGTTCACCGAGGAGGTCGGGGTCTCCCCGCTCGCCGGGGACGGCGGCGCGCTCTACCGCGCCCGCCTCGCCGAGCTCGTCGCGGCCGGCCGTTCGTTCGCCCGCATCGACGACGGGCGCGTCGTCTTCAAGGCCGAGGTCGGTGCCGTGGGCGGCGACACCTGCCAGGTGCAGGGCGTCTGGGTCGACCCAGCGCTGCGCGGCCGGGGCCTGTCGGTGGCGGGCATGGCCACCGTCGTGCGCCTCATCCGGCGCACGATCGCCCCCGTGGTCAGCCTCTACGTCAACGACTTCAACACCCCGGCCCGCCGGGCCTACGAGCGGGTGGGCTTCACCCAGGTCGGCACGTTCACCTCCGTGCTGTTCTGACCGCAAAGTCGCCGGCCCGCCGCCGATAGGCTCGACGGTGTGACCGCCGGCGCCGTGACCCGCATGTCCGCCCTCTTCCTGCGCACGCTGCGCGAGGATCCGGCCGACGCCGAGGTGCCGAGCCACAAGCTGCTGATCCGGGCCGGCTGCGTGCGCCGGGTCGCCCCCGGCGTCTACACCTGGCTGCCGGTCGGCAAGCGCGTGCTCGACAAGGTGGCCGCGATCGTCCGCGAGGAGATGGACCGGATCGGCGCGCAGGAGCTGATCTTCCCGGCCCTGCTGCCGCGGGAGAGCTACGAGGCCAGCGGGCGGTGGACGGAGTACGGCGACCTGCTGTTCCGGCTGCAGGACCGCAAGGGCGCCGACTACCTGCTCGGCCCGACGCACGAGGAGATGTTCACGCTCCTGGTGAAGGGCGAGTACTCCTCCTACCGCGACTACCCGGTGATGCTCTACCAGATCCAGACGAAGTACCGCGACGAGGCGCGGCCGCGGGCCGGCATCCTGCGCGGCCGCGAGTTCGTCATGAAGGACTCCTACTCGTTCGACCTCGACGACGTGGGGCTGCAGGCGTCCTACGACGCGCACCGTGAGGCCTACATCCGCGCGTTCGACCGGCTGGGGCTGCGCTACGTCGTCGTCTCCGCGATGTCGGGCGCGATGGGCGGTTCGGCGAGCGAGGAGTTCCTGGCGCCCACGCCCACCGGCGAGGACACCTACGTCGCCTGCCACAGCTGCGGCTACGCGGCCAACACCGAGGCCGTGCACACGCCGGTCCCGGCGGTCGGCGATCCCGCCGCGCAGCCGCCGCTGCGGGTCGTCGACACCCCCGACGCGGCGACGATCGACGCGCTCGTCGCCCAGCTCGGGGGCATGGACCTCGGCCGCACCGTCACGGCGGCCGACACGCTGAAGAACGTCGTCCTCAAGATCCTCGCGCCCGGCGAGAAGCCCGAGGTCGTCGTCGTGGGCGTGCCGGGCGACCGGGAAGTGGACCTCAAGCGGCTGGCCGCGGCCTTCGAGCCGGCGGAGGTGGCCATCGTCGAGGGTTCGGAGTTCGCCGACCATCCGCGCCTGGTGCGCGGCTACATCGGTCCGCAGGGCCTGGCCGGCGCGGGTTACCGCTATCTGGCCGACCCGCGGGTCGTGCCCGGCAGCGCCTGGGTCACGGGGGCCAACGAGACCGGCAAGCACGCCGTCGACGTCGTCGCGGGCCGCGACTTCCAGGTCGACGACTACGTGGAGGCGGCCGAGGTGCGCGCCGGCGATCCGTGCCCGCAGTGCGGCGGCGCGCTGTCGATCGACCGGGGCATCGAGATCGGCCACATCTTCCAGCTGGGCCGCAAGTACGCCGACGCCTTCGGTCTCGACGCGCTCGGGCCCGACGGCAGGCCCGTGCGGATCACCATGGGCTCCTACGGCATCGGCGTCACGCGGGCCGTCGGGGCCGTCGTCGAGCAGTCCCACGACGACGCCGGGCTGGTCTGGCCGGCCTCGATCTCGCCGTACGACGTGCACGTCGTCCCCGTCGGCAAGGGCGACGCGCAGCGCGAGGCGGCGACCCGGATCGCCGCGGAGCTGGCAGCGGCCGGTCGCGACGTGCTGCTCGACGACCGCGCCGCCTCGCCGGGGGAGAAGTTCGCCGACGCCGACCTGATCGGCCTGCCCGTGCAGGTCGTGGTCGGCAAGGCGCTCGCCGACGGCGAGGTCGAGATCAAGGAGCGCGCCACCGGGGATCGCCGGCGGGTTGCGCTCGACGCCGTCGTCGCCGAGCTCACCCGCTGAGCCGACGCCAGGTCGCTTGGCGGGCGGTCGCGTCGGCGAGCAGCCGGTCCGCGAACCCGCGCAGCGCTGGATCCGCGGCGCCGGCGAGCGCGCGGGCGGCCTTCGCGGTGCCGGCTTCCAGCCGGGCGGCCAGCCTGGCGGCCGACGACGCGTCGTGCACTGGGAAGGGCAGCTCGTAGGCCGCGGCCGCAGGCACCGGCGCCACCCCGCGCGCTCGCAGCATCTCGATCAGCTGGTCGCGGCGAACCCGGTGCGCGTCCAGCGCGGCCAGCGCGGCACGCCGCGGGGCGCCGGCGAGCCAGGCGCCCGCGACGCCGTAGCCGTAGACCGCCACGTGCTCGGCCGCCAGCGCCGCCTGCAGTCCGGCGGTGTCCTGCGCGGCCGGGTCGGTGCGCCGCGTCGACGCGCCCGCCGCCGGCTTGGTGGGCGAACAGCCCACCACCGCCAGCCCGCAGGCGGCGATCGCCGCACGCAGCACGACGCGGCGCGACGGCGGCACGCGCGCCCTCCTTCCGTGCTCGGTCCGGACGGCCCGTTCACGTTAGGCTCGGTGTCCTGGCAGCGGACAACACCACACGGGCGGAGGTCGACGATGAGCAGCGCCTCGACCCGTGTGCGTGAGGCCATCGAACCCGCGGTGTCTGCGGCCGGCTACGACCTGGAGGAGGTCACCGTGCAGCCGGCCGGTCGCCGCCGGCTCGTGGAGATCGTCGTCGACCGCGACGGGGGAGTCGACCTCGACGACCTTGCCGAGCTCAGCCGGGCGGCCTCCGACCGGCTCGACGAGTCGGCCGTCATGGGCGAGGCGCCCTACGTCCTCAACGTCAGCTCGCCCGGCGTCGACCGTCCCCTGACCGAGCCCCGGCACTGGCGGCGGGCGGCCGGCCGGCTGGTCACTGCGCCGCTGGCCGGCGGGGGCAGCGTCACCGGCCGGGTGACGAGCGCCGACGACCGGGAGGTGGTGCTCGACGTCGCCGGCACCCCGACGGCCTACGCCTACGCCGAGCTCGGCCGCGGCCGGATCCAGGTCGAGTTCCGCCGGCCCGACGAGGCCGAGGGGGCGACCGCGTGAACATCGACATGGCAGCCCTGCGCGGCCTGGTCGCCGAGAAGGACCTCTCGCTCGACACCGTCGTCGAGGCGATCGAGGTCGCGCTGCTCGCGGCCTACCACCGCACCGAGGGGGCGCACGAGCGTGCCCGCGCCGAGCTCGACCGCTCCAGCGGCCACGTCAGCGTGTGGGCCCGCGAGGACCTCGGCGACGGCGAGTTCGGGCCGGAGTTCGACGACACCCCCGAGGGGTTCGGCCGCATCGCCGCCACCACCGCCCGGCAGGTCATCCTGCAGCGGCTGCGCGACGCCGAGCAGGAGCTGACCTACGGCGAGTACGCCGG
The DNA here is from genome assembly GCA_035690485.1 of Mycobacteriales bacterium. Classification (NCBI taxonomy): domain Bacteria; kingdom Bacillati; phylum Actinomycetota; class Actinomycetes; order Mycobacteriales; species Mycobacteriales bacterium. The sequence goes on from DASSKL010000049.1 coordinate 12,888, forward strand.
CCGCGAGGGCGACGTGGTCGGTGGCGTCATCCAGCAGCATGGCGGCCCGCCGGACCGGCCCAGCGCCTCGGGGGAGCGACGCAACGTCTACGTCGACCTGGGCAACGTCGAAGCGATCCTGCCTGCCGCCGAGCAGGTGCCGGGCGAGGTCTACCGCCACGGCGAGCGGCTGCGCTGCTACGTCGTGCAGGTGCACCGTGGCGTCCGCGGGCCGCAGATCACCCTGTCCCGGACCCACCCCAACCTCGTGCGCGCGCTGTTCGCCCTCGAGGTGCCCGAGATCGCCGACGGCACGGTCGAGATCGTGGCGGTAGCCCGCGAGGCCGGGCACCGCACCAAGATCGCCGTACGCTCCAACGTCTCCGGCGTGCGCGCTCGCGGCGCCTGCATCGGTCCCATGGGCGCGCGGGTGCGCGCCGTCGTCAGCGAGCTGCACGGCGAGAAGATCGACATCGTCGACTGGGACGAGGACCCCGCGCGGTTCGTCGGCAACGCGCTGTCGCCGGCTGCGGTCACCCACGTCGAGGTCGTCGACGCCGAGGCGCAGTCGGCCCGGGTCACCGTCCCCGACTTCCAGCTGTCGCTCGCGATCGGCAAGGAGGGGCAGAATGCCCGCCTCGCCGCCCGGCTGACCGGCTGGCGCATCGACATCCACGCCGACACCGAGCCCGCGGGCGTGGAGGCGGGCGGCGCCGATCCGGGCACCGACGTCGGTTCGGGGGCCTCCGCGGCGCGCTAGACTCTCGTGGTGAGTCGCCGCGCGACGTCGGTGATGCCCGTGCGCACCTGCGTGGGCTGCCGGCAGCGCGCAGCGGCGTCCGACCTGCTGCGCGTCGTGGCGGTCGAGGGCCGGTTGTCTCCCGACCCTCGCCACCGCATGCCGGGCCGGGGCGCGCACGTGCACCCCGATCCTGCCTGCCTCGACCTCGCCGAGCGGCGGCGGGCGTTCCCGCGGGCCCTGCGCCTGCCGGGCCCGCTCGACGCCACGGCGGTGGCCGCGGAGGTGGGCCGGCGAGCGAGTGACCACCACGCCGGGGAGCAGGCCGGAGGCAAGCCGAGCACCGCCTCGATCAGGAAGCAGGGCGAACCACGATGAGCGCTCGATGAGCAACCAGCGATGAACAGCCGGTAGTCGACGGTTCGCGCACGACGACGCGGACCGAGGAACGGGAGTATGAGTGGCCAAGGTCCGCGTCTACGAGCTCGCCAAGGAGTTCGGCGTCGAGAGCAAGGTCGTCATGGCCAAGCTCAACGAGATGGGCGAGTTCGTGCGATCGGCGTCTTCCACGGTGGAGGCCCCGGTCGCCCGCAAGCTCAAGGAAGCATTCCCGCAGGCCGGCGGCAACGGCAAGGCCGATGGCGCTGCCGCGGCCCCCGCCCCGCCGCGCAAGAGCGCGAAGGCGGTCCCGGCACCGCCGGCCGAGCCGGTGAGCGCCGAACCCGCGCCCCCCGCGCCCGCCCCGGAGCCGGCCGAGCGGCCTGCGCCCGAGGTGCAGCGACCCGCAGCTGCCGCCGCGGCCGCCGCGGCCGCCGCTCCGGCCGCGCCGACCGCACCCCCGGAGGCCGACGAGGGCGCCCATCCGGCCGCCCCGCGGCCGGCCCCCCGCCCCGGCGCCCCGCGGCCGGGCAACAACCCGT
>DASSKL010000050.1 GCA_035690485.1 Mycobacteriales bacterium
AGCAGGGCGCGCAGCCGCGCCGCGACGTCCGCCACGCCCGCCTGCCTATCACGCGCCGCGGGTGGAGGCCTATCGTCTCGCAGGTGCCGCGTGACAGGTCAGCCGCTACGGTCGCGCTGCCCGCCCCGCAGGGTGGCGAAGACGTCGCCCGGACGCGCCCCCCGCGGCCGGCCACGCTCGACGAACCACTCCCGGCCGAAGGCCAGCCGGAACAGCCACGCCGGCAGCCGCAGGAAGATCGCCAGCGACCGGTCGCCGGCATCGGCCGTCGCCTGGCTCACGTGCGCTGCCATCGCGGCGCGCTTGGCGCCGATGTGCTGCCGCACGTCGATCCGATGGGTGATGTCGGCGGCGTCCGTGTAGGCGTGCGCGTAGCGCTCGGGCGACCAGTCCGGTGGCGAGAGCCGCACGGCGTGCAGCAGGCGCAGCAGCCGCAGCAGCCCGCGCCGGGGGACGGTGGCCTCGAGCACGACGGGCGTGCCGGCGAGCTCGGCCGCCCGCACCCCGACCCGGTGCACCTGGACGTGGTCGGGGTGCCCGTAGCCCCCGGCGGCGTCGTAGACCGTCAGCACGTCGACGCGCTCCTCCTGCAGCACCGCGGCCAGCCGGCGCGCGGCGCCGTCGACGTCGGCCCGGGCGAACGCGCACCCGTCGCGGCCGGCGGTGCCGTCCATGCCCGAGTCGTCGTAGCCGAGCCGCACCACGCGCGCGACGCCGAGCGCGCGGGCCGCGGCGTCGAGCTCGGCCGCGCGCCGGTCCGCCAGCCGGCCGTCGCCGGTGAAGGCCGCTGCGGCCAGGCCCGCGGCCCCGTCGGTCGCCACGACCAGCACGACCCGGTGCCCCTCGGCCGCCGCGCGGGCGAGCGTGCCGCCGGTGAGCAGCGCCTCGTCGTCGGGGTGCGCGTGGAAGGCGGCGAGGGTATAGGGCACGTTCGTATGGTCCGGTACGTGCGCGGCAGTGGGTCCAGGAGGGCGCGATGAGGATCGCGCACGTCACCGACTGCTACCTCCCCCGGCGCGGCGGCATCGAGCTACAGGTGCAGGGGCTGGCCAAGCGGCAGCAGGCCGCCGGTCACGACGTGACGATCGTGACGTCGGTCGCTGCCCCGCCCGGCTACGACGAAGGCGGCGAGCTGCCCGTCGAGCGGCCGGCGGCAATCGGGCACGACGAGGCGATCCGCTACGGGTTCGCATGGCGCGGGCGTACGGCGGTGCTGGCGGGTGACTACGACGTGGTGCACGTGCACGCGTCGACGTTCTCGCCGCTGGCGTTCTTCACCGCGCAGGCAACGGCCCGGGCGGGCGTGCCGACGGCGATGACGATCCACTCGCTGTGGCGTCGCTACACGCCGCTCTACGCGGCCGCCGAGCGGCTGACCGCATGGGGCGACTGGCCGGTCGCCTTCTCGGCGGTGAGCCAGGCCGCGGCAGATCCGCTGCGGCGAATTCTGCGCGGGCGGGCGGAGGTCACGGTGCTGCCGAACGGCGTGGACCCCGCCCGGTGGCGGCTGCGCCCGGTCTCCCGCACCGCCGACGAGGTCCGGGTGGTGGCCGTCATGAGGCTGGCCCCGCGCAAGCGGCCGCGCCAGCTGCTGGAGATCCTGAGGGACGTACGCCGGCGGGTCCCGGCGCGCGTGCGCCTGTACGCGGAGGTCATCGGCGAGGGCCCGGAGCGCCGGGTGCTCGAGCGCGCCATGCGCCGGCACGGCATGACGGACTGGGTGGCACTGCCCGGGTGGCGCAGTGCCGAGGAGATCGGCGACAGCTTCGCCCGGGCCGACGTCTTCATCGCACCCGCGACGCTGGAGTCCTTCGGGATCGCGGCGCTGGAAGCGCGCGCGGCGGGCCTGCCGGTCGTCGCCCGGCGCGACACCGGCATCGCCGACTTCGTGCGGCACCGGCGCGACGGGCTGCTCGGCGGGTCGGACCGGGAGCTGGCCGACGCGGTGGTGGAGCTGGCCGTCGACCGGGTGCTGCGCGAGCGGATCGCGCAGCACAACCGCACGGTGATGCCCCCGGTGACCTGGCGCGACGCGCTGCTCGGCGCCTCCGCGCTCTACCAGCAAGCCGCCGCGCTCGTCGGCACGCAGCTGCAGCACCCCACGCTGCGCGCGGCCGACGCCGCCTCCGGCCCGTGACCGAGGCCGTCGTCGTCGCCAGCGCTCTGGGTTCTGCAATGGCGGCGGCATCGTCCAGCGTGCTGCAACACCGCAGCGCGCGGAAGGCTCCGGCCGTCCACGCCCGCGCCGGCCGCCTGCTCGGACACCTGGCCACCCGGCCGGACTGGCTGCTCGGCCTGGTCTTCGCCGCCGTCGGGCTGGGCCTGCACACCTACGCCCTGGCAGGTGGGCGCCTCGCGATCGTGCAGCCGCTGCTCGTCTGCGGCGTGCTCTTCGCCCTGCCGGCGAGCGTCGCCCTGGAGGGCCGCCGCCCCTCGGCGACGCAGTGGCTCTGGGGCGTGGCGCTGCTGGCCGGGCTCCTGGTGTTCCTGCTCACCGCGCGGCCGAGCCCGGGCCGGGTCTCGATCGACGCCGACGTGCTGGCGGTCACCACCGCGGTGGGCGTGGTGGTCGCCGGAGCGGTGGCCCTCATCGGGTTGCGCTGGCCGCACGGGCACCAGGCCGCGCTGCTCGCAACCGCCGCCGGGATCGGCTACGGGCTGGTCGCCGCGCTCCTCAAGCAGAACGCCGCGCTCGCGGCCAACGGTCCCGCCGCCGTGCTGGGCGACTGGCCGCTCTACGTCCTGCTCGCCGTCGGTGCCGTGACGCTGTCGCTCACCCAGCACGCCTACCGCGCCGGGCCGTTGAGCGGCTCGCTCCCGGCGCTGACCGTGAGCGATCCCGCGGCCTCGGTGGCGATCGGCGCGCTCGCCTTCCACGAGCACCTCGCCCACTCCCCCGGCGCGGTCCTGCTCGAGGCGCTGGCGTTCGCCGTCATGGGGCTGGCCACCGCCCGGCTCGCCCTCGCCGACTGATCCGCCAACAGGCGATCGTCAACTAACGGTTGACGGCGAATCATGCGTCAACTTATGGTTGACCCATGACGCAGCACCCCGTCCGGCTGGGCGACCTCATCGACGAGGTCCTGGCCAAGAGCCCCGAGGGCGACGCCCTCCAGCACCTGGCCGACGCCGTCGACAGCTCGCAGCGGCTCGGCGAGCTCGCCGACCACCTCATCGGTCACTTCGTCGACCAGGCCCGCCGATCCGGTGCGTCGTGGACCGACATCGGCGCGCACATGGGCGTGACCAAGCAGGCCGCGCAGAAGCGCTTCGCGCCGCGGGAGTCCGAGGATCTGGACTTCCCGGCGGGTGGGCGGCTGAGCAGGTTCACCCCGCGGGCGCGCAACAGCGTGCAGGTGGCGAAGGCCGAGGCGCAGCGGCTCAACCACGACCGGGTGACGAACGCCCACCTGCTGCTCGGGCTGCTCGGTGAACCGGAGGGGCTGGCCGCGAAGGCGCTGGTGGCGCTGGGCGCGCCGGCCGAACGCCTCCGCGAGGCGACGCTCGCCGCCCTGCCACCGGGCCGGACGGCACCGAAGCACTTGCGGTTCGGCCGCGGCGCGAAGAAGACGTTGGAGCTCTCGCTTCGCGAGGCGCTGCGGCTCAACCACAACTACATCGGCACCGAGCACATCCTGCTCGGACTGCTGCGCAACGACGACGACGTCACCAGCGACCTGCTGCAGGGCTTCGGCATCACGCGCGACGGCGCGCACGACTGGCTCGTGCAGGAGCTGGCGACGATCGCCGCGGCGAAGCGGGGCTAGTCACTCCTCGAACATCGACATCGGGTCGAAGCCGGTCGGCGCCTCGACCTCGACGATCGGGTCGTCGCGGTCGTCGAACTCGACCCGCAGAGCGCGCGACATCACGGCGTGCATGAGGTAGAGCGACGTCGTGTAGGTCAACTCGAGCACCTCCTCGTCCGACAGGTGCTGCTGCAGCGCCTCGACGACCTCGTCGGCCACCCGGCCGCGGTCGTAGACGAGCCCGTCGGTGTAGGCGAGCACCGCGCGCTCGAGCGGCGTGAAGCAGTCGGCGACCCCCCAGTGCGGGATCGCCCGCACCTTCTCCTCCGGGATGCCGACGCCGCGGGCCGACTTGCAGTGCTGCGAGAACACGAACTGGCTGCCCACCGCCCAACCGGCGCGGGTCATGCCGAGCTCACGCAGCTGGGGGTCGAGCCGGCGGTCGGGGCTGCGGTAGAGACCGAAGCCCTGCACGGCGTGCTTGAGGACGTCGGGCACCAGCGCGAAGACCGTCCACCAGTCGCCGGGCGTGCCGGTCGCGGTGCCGGGCTCGGCGACCGGGTCGCGGTCGGGACCGAAGAGCCGGTCGTAGAGCCGGGTGGCCAGCGGGCCCGCCTCGGCCCGGCCGACCTGGCGCAGGCGGGGCATCAGCCGGCCACCGGGTTGCTCATCGCCAGCTGCACGGGGTTCGCCACGGTGGCCTCCTGTCGGGTCGTGCGGTCGACGCCGAGGATGCCACCACGCGCGCTCACCCCGGGAAGCCGTCGCTGCGGCGTACGACGCCGGCCCGGTCGACCGTGAGCAGCGTGTAGCCGTCGAGCCGGCCGAACCACGAAGGCTGCGGGTCGCCGCCCGCGATGACCGCGGTGGCGTAGGCGTCGGCCCGGGTCAGGTCGGGACCGACGACGGTGGCACTGAGCAGCCGGGTCGCCGGGGCGCCGGTACGCGGGTCGATCACGTGCTCCCCGCGCTCGGCGACTCCCGAGGTCGCGACACCTTCGTCGCGCGCCGGCACGACGACCAGCACGCGGTTGCGGTCGTACGGGTCCGCGACACCGACCCGCCACGGCTCACCGGGGCCGGGCTCGCCGGCGCAGGCGACGTCGCCGCCGGCGTTGACGACGTGGTCGGACAGGCCGGCTCGGCGCAGCAGGACGCTCGCCTCCTGCGCGGCCCAGCCCTTGACGATGCCGGTCGGGTCGACCGCGCCGCCGATCAGTGCGGTGAAGAACCCGTCGGTCTCCGCCGCCGCCTGGGCGCACAGGTCCAGCACGACGGCGACCTGCGGGTCGCAGTCACGCAGCCGCAGCTCGCCGCGGCGCAGCCGGCTGAGCTGCGACTCGGGCTGGTACGTGGAGAACGTCGCGTCGACCCATCGCAGCCAGTCGCAGGCCGCCTCGACCGCGCGCGCCGCGTCGTCGGGATCGATGCGGATGCGGCGTACGTCGAAAGAGGTGACCGTCCCCATCACCGGCAGGACGCGGCGGTAGCTGTCGCCGGCGGCCTGTCCGGTGCTGGTCACGCCTTCAGTCTGTCGAGCGCCGACTGCAACGACCTGACGTAGCCCTCGGAGGTGTAGGTCGCGCCGGACACCGCGTCGATCTGCGCGGACTGCGCCTGCAGCGCCTCGGCGCGCAGCTGCGGCACGGCGTAGTTGTCGATGTCGATGTCACGGCCGCTGCCCTGCGGCAGCTGCAGCGCCGCGACGTCGGTGATCCGGCCGTTCGACTCGGTGACCTGCACCTGCACCGGGCCGTACTGCGTGTCGTAGGTCCGGCCTGCGACGGTCCGTGGCCCGGACGCCGCCGGCGCGGCGCCGGCCTTCGTGCTGCCGCTCGTCGCGCCCGCGGGGGTGCCGGAACCTCCACTGCCGGACGCCGTCTTGCCCCCGGCGGTCGGGGCGAGGGCGGCGGTGCCGCCGCCGATGGCGGGGCTGCCGTGCGTCTTGAAGCCGAGCAGCAGCACGAGGCCGGCGATGGTGGAGACGATGGCGAGTGCGGCGCGACGCACGGGGCGGTCCTTTCGAGAGGGGGGGTCAGAACGCGAAGTTCTCGCTGTGGATGTGCCGCCGGCTGACGCCGAGCCGGCGCAGTGCGGCAGTAGCGGCGTTGACGAATCCGGGCGGGCCGCACACGTAGACGTCGTGCGCGCGCAGGTCCGGCAGCAGCCGGCGCAGCCGGTCGCCGACCAGCACGTCGCGGTCACCGCCGACACGACCGGGCAGGAAGTGTGCTGCCTGCTCCCGGCGCTCGGCCAGGGTCTCGATCTCGCGCCGCAGCACAAGGTCGTCCGGACGCTCGGCGCGGTAGACCAGCGTCAGGTCACCGGGTGCCGCCGGCAGCGACTGGAACAGCGCCCGCAGCGGGGTGATGCCGATGCCGCCGGCGAGCAGCAGGACCTTGCGCCGCGTGCGCCGCTGCGCGGTCAGCGCCCCGTAGGGCCCTTCGACCAGCACGCGGGTGCCGTGCCGCAGCGCCGGCATGTGACCCGTGTGGTCGCCGAGGTGCTTGACGGTGACGCGCAGCAGGTCGCCGTGGGGTGCGGCGGACAGGGAGAACGGGTGGGCCGCCCACCAGAGGTCGCGGCTCAGGAAGCGCAGCCGGACGAACTGGCCGGGCTGCACCCCGAGCTCGTCGACGTGCCGGCCGCGCAGGACGATCGACACGACACCCGGCCCCTCGGCGACGACGCGGCCGACCCGCATCCGGTGCCGCCACGTGCGGTAGGCCGGGGTGGCGATGCGGTGCCAGACGACGGCGCCCGCGGCGAACAGGTAGAGCGCCGACCACAGCACCCGCGCGAACGGGTGGCTGGCGAACTCCTGCCCGGTCGCGAAGACGTGCGCGAACGACAGGGCGATCGCGAGATAGGTGTAGAGGTGCAGGTAGTACCACGTCTCGTAGCGCATCCGGGCCCGCGCCGCGCGGGCCGACACGACGCCGACCCCGACCAGCAGCAGCCCGCCGACCGTCGCCATCAGCACGTCGGGATAGCTGAGCAGCAACGTCGACGCCTGGCGTACGACGCCGGTGTGGGCCAGCACGGCGTAGCCCCAGGTGACGAGCAGCCCGTGTGCCACGACGAGGCCGACCGTGTAGCGGCCGGCACGGGCGTGCCAGCGGGCGAGGACGTCGGCGCCGACGTGGTGCTCGAGCAGCGGCGTACGCGCCATCAGGATCAGCAGCCAGGCCAGCAGGTAGCCGGCGAGCAGGCCGGTGATGCGCCCCGCGTTGGTCAGCCAGTCGCCGAGGCCGTGGACGGTGGGGGTGTTCACCCACCACCAGCCGACCACCGCGGCGGCGCCGGCTGCGACGGCGAGCGCCGTCAGCGGAGCGACCAGCCGCCCGCGTCCCGGCCGCGCGGCGAGCAGCGGCCCACGCGTCGTGGCCGGAGTGTCGGCGAGAGCGGTCATGCATCCACCGTCGCCGCGGTTCCTTAAGGCACGCTCGCCCTTCGCTCTGTGTTTCCTCTGAACGTGCCGGCGAGGAATCTCAGAGCGTTCTCAGAGGTTTCGCAGAGCATCGCGTCACGTCCCCGATGTGAAGGTGACATCCGTGACCGCCTCCTCCGCCGCCTCGCCGCGTACCGCCCCCGACCTGCGCCGCCCCGACGGCTCGCCGATCCGGGTGCTCGTCGTCGACGACGAGCCGAGCCTCGCGGAGGTCCTCGGCAGCGTGCTGCGCTACGAGGGTTGGGATGTCCAGGTGGCCGGGTCAGGGCAGGAGGCCGTGCGGACCGCGCGGGAGTTCAAGCCCGACGCGGTGATCCTCGACGTGATGCTGCCGGACTTCGACGGCCTGGAGGTGCTGCGCCGCATCCGCGCGGATCAGCCGCACGCCTGCGTGCTCTTCCTCACCGCGCGCGACGCGGTCGAGGACCGCATCGCCGGCATCACTGCGGGCGGCGACGACTACGTCACGAAGCCGTTCAGCCTCGAGGAGGTCATCGCCCGGCTGCGCGGCCTGCTGCGCCGGGCCGGGCTGGCCCGGGCCAAGGCGTCGAGCAACCTGCTGAGGTTCGCCGACCTCGAGATGGACGAGGACGCACACGAGGTACGCCGCGGTGGTGACCTGGTAGAGCTGACCACGACCGAGTTCGAGCTGCTGCGCTTCCTCCTGCGCAACCCGCGCCGGGTGCTGTCCAAGGCGCAGATCCTCGACCGGGTCTGGAACTACGACTTCGGCGGGCAGGCGCACGTGGTCGAGCTCTACATCTCCTACCTGCGCAAGAAGATCGACGCAGGCCGCGAACCGCTGATCCACACCGTCCGCGGTGCCGGCTACGTGTTGAAGGCAGTAGGCGGGTGACCTTGCGGTTGCGCCGGTGGTGGACGGCGCGGACGTTGCGCTGGCGGCTGATCGCCGGGCTGCTCGTGCTGCTGCTGGCGACCTGCGCGGCGATCGGCATCGCGACGACGCTCGCGCTGCACAGCTTCCTGATCCAGCGGCTCGACCAGCAGCTGGCCGACGCCGGGCCACGGCTGGCGTTCAGCCTCGAGCACGACAACAGCGGCGGCCGTGGCGGCGCGCCCACCGACTTCGACGACAGCCTGCTGCGCGGACAGCAGCTCGGCACCTTCGCCGCCCGGCTCAGCGGCGGTCGGGTGACCAACGCAGCGGTGGCCCGCGAGTCCGACCACCAGGTGCAGCTCGTGCAGGTGCCCCTCGGCGGCGACGAAGCCGCGCGCCTGCGCGCGCTGCCCACCGACGGCCGGGCGACCTCCGCGCAGCTGGGCGTGCTCGGCGACTACCGGCTCACCGCGGTGCACGGCGCGGACGGCGACGTGCTCGTGACCGGGCTGCCGCTCGACAGCGTCGACAGCACCATGCACCGCCTGGAAGGCATCGAGGTCGTCGTCTTCCTGTGCGCGCTGGCACTGGCGGGTCTGGTGGGCGCGGCGTCGGTCCGGCTGTCGCTGCGACCGCTGCGCCGGGTGACGCACACGGCGCTCGACGTGGCGCGCACGCCGCTCGCCAGCGGCGAGGTCTCGCTGCCCGCGCGGGTCCCCGACAGCGATGCCGATCCGGCGACCGAGGTCGGCCAGGTCGGCGCCGCGGTCAACCAGATGCTCGGCCACGTCGAACGTTCGCTGGCCGAGCGGCACGCGACCGAGGAGCGGCTGCGCCAGTTCATCGCCGACGCGAGCCACGAGCTGCGCACCCCGCTGGCCGCGATCCGCAGCCACGCGGAGCTGGCCGGCCGCGACGAGGAGACCCTGCCCGACGGCGTACGCCATGCGCTGCGCCGGGTCGAGGCGGAGGCGTCGCGCATGGGGGTGCTCGTCGACGACCTGCTGCTCCTGGCCCGTCTCGACGCGGGCCGCCCGCTGGCCAGGGAGGCCGTCGACCTGACCCGCGTGGTGATCGACGCCACGAGCGACGCGCAGGCGGCCAGCCGCGGCCACCGGTGGATGCTCGAGCTGCCCGAGGAGCCGATCGTCGTCACCGGCGACGGGCACCGCCTGCACCAGGTGCTCGCGAACCTGCTGGCCAACGCCCGCACGCACACCCCGGCCGGTACGACGGTGACGGTGGCGCTGCACATGGATGTCGCGAACGACCTTGCGCTGCTGCAGGTCTGCGACGACGGCCCGGGGATACCGCAGGAATTGCAGGACCGGGTCTTCGAACGCTTCGCGCGGGCCGACGCGGCGCGCACCCGCACCGCCGGCAGCACCGGGCTGGGGCTGGCGATCGTCGCCGCGGTCGTCGAGGCGCACGGCGGGACCGTGCGCGTCAGCAGCCGGCCCGGTCGCACCTGCTTCGAGGTGTCGCTGCCACTGGCTCCGGCGATGCAACCGGCGCGCTAGTCAGGACTCGGCGAGGACGGCGGCGAGCTGGTCGAGTGCCCAGTCGAGATCGCTCTGCTCGATGACCAGCGGCGGAGCCAGCCGGATCGTCTGCCCGTGGGTGTCCTTCGCGAGCACGCGGTGCTGCAGCAGCCGCGCGCAGATCTGCCGGCCGGTGCCGACCCGCGGATCGATGTCGATGCCGGCCCACAGGCCGACGCCGCGGACCGCCGTGACGCCGGACCCGACGAGCTCGCCCAGCCGTGCGTGCAGGCGGGCGCCGAGGTCGCGGGCACGCTGCTGGTAGGTGCCAGTGGCAAGCATGCGTACGACGGTGCGCCCGATCGCGCAGGCCAGCGGGTTGCCGCCGAACGTCGAGCCGTGCTGGCCGGGGCGCAGCACGCCGAGCACGTCGGCATCGCCGACCACGGCCGAGGCCGGGACGATGCCGCCACCGAGCGCCTTGCCGAGCAGGTAGAGATCCGCCTCGACGTGGCTGTGCTCGCAGGCGAGCGTCGCGCCGGTGCGGCCGAGCCCGCTCTGGACCTCGTCGGCGACGAGCAGCACGTCCTGCGCGGAGCAGATGCGCCGGACCGCGGGCAGGAACTCCGGCGGCGGCACGATGACGCCCGCCTCGCCCTGGATCGGCTCGAGCAGCACGGCGACGGTGTCGCCGTCGACGGCCCGGGCGACCGCGTCAGCGTCCCCGTAGGGCACGGTGACGAACCCCGGGGTGAACGGGCCGAAGCCGTCGCGGGCCTCGGGGTCGTCGGAGAACCCGACGATGGTCGTCGTACGCCCGTGGAAGTTGCCCGCCATCACGACGATCTTCGCGCGGTCAGGCGCCACGCCCTTGACCTCGTAGCCCCACTTGCGGGCGACCTTGATGCCGGTCTCGACGGCCTCGGCACCGGTGTTCATCGGCAGGACCATCTCCTTGCCCACGAGCGCCGCGAGCTCGGCGGCGAACGGGCCCAGCTCGTCGTGGTGGAACGCCCGGCTGATCAGCGTCAGCCGCTCCAGCTGGTCGCGGGCGGTCGCGAGGAGCTCGGGGTGCGAGTGACCGAAGTTCAACGCCGAGTAGGCGGCCAGGCAGTCGAGATAGCGGTCGCCGGCGACGTCGGTGACCCAGGCGCCGGAACCGCGGGCGGCGACGACCGGCAGCGGCGCGTAGTTGTGTGCGACGTGGGCGTCGACGAGCGCCAGGTGGTCGGCGGCGTCGGGCATCGGTGCGATCTCATGCAGGGTCAAGGAGCACCCCCGGGTTGAGGATGCCGCCAGGATCCACCGCGGACTTGGCGGCGCGCAGCGCTTCGGCGAACAGGTCGGGGCGTTGCCGGTCGTACTGCGGCCGGTGCATGCGGCCGACCGCGTGGTGGTGGGTGATCGTGCCGCCCGCGTCGAGCACGGCCTCGGCCGTCGCGTGCTTGATCTCCTGCCACATGGCGATCTCGCTGCCCTGCCGGCCGACGCCGGACCACGAGTAGTAGGGCGCGGGCCCGTCGGGGTAGACGTGAGTGAACCGGCACGACAGCAACGGGGCGTGGCCGAAGACCTCACGCAGCGCGGCACCCACCCGCTCGCGGACCGAGGCGTCGAAGTCCGGCCAGCGGTCCCAGGTGATCGACGTCTCGAACGTGTCGGCGACGACGCCGAGGCTGGTCTCGACCCCGGGGCGTACGCCGATGAACGCGTCTCGCCACGCGCCGACGGCGCCACCGCGCCCCGTCGGCGTGCCCTCGCCGTCGTCGACCGCCACGTCGCCGTCGTCGATGTGCCCGCCGCAGCCACGAGCGATCTCGACCGCTTGACCGATGGGGCCGCGCTGCGACAGCTCGGCCGACTCGAAGCCGATGATGAGCAGCGACTGGTCGCCGTCGAGCCCGGCGGCGCGACCGGCCTCGGCCGGGTCGAGCAGCCGCAGGTTGGCCGGCCACAGCTTCGCCTGGGCGATCTGCCGGGCGGCGTCGTAACCGGCCGGCCACGAGTCGAAGACGACCCCGGCGGTCGCGCGGAACGCCGGCCGCTTCTGGATGCGCATCCACGCCTCGGTGACGATGCCGAGGATGCCCTCGCTGCCGAGGACCAGCCGGTCCGGTGACGGCCCCGCTCCCGAGCCCGGCAGCCGCCGCGACTCCCACCAGCCCTGCGGCGTCAGCATCCGCACCGACTCGACGAAGTCGTCGATGTGGGTGTGGTTGGTCGCGTAGTGACCGCCCGAGCGGGTCACGATCCACCCGCCCAGCGAGGAGAACCGGAACGACTGCGGGAAGTGCCGCAACGTATAGCCGTGCGGCCGCAGCTGGTCCTCGAGGTGCGGGCCGAAGACGCCCGCCTGGATGCGCGCCGCCCGCGAGGTCTCGTCGAGCTCGAGCACCCGGTCGAGGCGATCGAGCGCGATCGTGACGATGCCGTCGGCCTCGGGCGGGTTGACGCCCCAGACGACCGACGAGCCGCCGCCGTAGGGCACCACCACGTGGCCCTTGTCGGCGCACCAGTCGAGGGTCGCCTCGAGCTCGGCCTCCGTGCGCGGGTGCGCAACGATGTCGGGCGGGTTCGGGAAGTCGAGGTTGAAGGCGCGGGTGCGGTCGGTGAACGCCGCGCCGTAGGAGTGGAACGCCCGCTCCCAGGCGTCGGTCGTGCACCACCTGGCGACGGCGTCGGGTGCCTCGATCCGTGGGTCGCGCAGCTGCGCGTCGGCGAGGTCGGGGATCGGCCGGGGCACGATCTCGACACCGGACCCCTCGGACAGCCGCCGGGCGAGCTTGGCGCGCTCCTGCGAAGTCGGCTCCTCCGACTGCAGGCACCAGGCCCAGAACGACCGCCGAGCGGGTGCCTCCGTCGTTGCCATGCCGATCCTCCTGCGAGCGGCCGACTTATCGTCCTGCCGCTTCCTCGTCCGCCGCTTGCTCGTCGAGCGGATCCCGGGCGCCGGCCGCTCTGCTCTGACGATCCCAGGTGCGCGCCCGAAATGCGACGACCTCACGAACTCCACGTCGAGGCGCGTCGGCCGGACGCCGTTCACCCGAACGGCTGGTTGCCTCGGCCGGCGGCCGGGGCACGCTGGACGTGCGCCGCCCGGCAAACCCCCGTGGCCGGGCGGCGCGTCCCTGGCCCACCGGGTCGAGGCGTCGGTCGTCGCCTGCCTGCACGCACCGACCGCGCCACGGCCGGAGCTGATGCCGCGGTGTGACGTCCGGGTGACAACTGCCTGGCACCCGACAAGTTGAGGAGCGCGATCGGTGCCGCCGCCGTCAACGCGGGTAGGGCGAGGGTGTCCACGAGAGTCGCCCGTGAGGACGTCGCATGAAGCCCGCCGCAGCCGCGCTGCCGGCGATTGCCGCCATCGGTGTCGGGCTGGCGGTCTCCGTGCCGTCCATGTCGGCGACCAGCGCCGACTCGGCGACTCGGGTGTCGTGCACCGCGGCCCAGCTGCGTCCCGGCGTCGCCGCGGAACAGGGCGCGACCGGACACCTTCAGATGGTCATCGCTCTGCACAACCTGTCGGCGACGAGCTGCCACCTCACCGGCTACCCCGGCCTGCGGCTGCTGGACGCGCACGACAAGCCGATGACCACCAAGGTCGTCGACGGTGGCACCTACGACGCCCCGTCGTACACCCCGCGCACCGTCACGCTGCAGCCCGGCGGTGTCGCGTCGTTCGCCGTGGCGTGGGACCACATCCCCGGCAGCACCGGCACCTCGTGCCCGGCGGCGCAGAAGCTCGCGATCCTGCCGCCCGGCAGCAGTGACCACCTCACCATCGACGCGCCGGTGGACGCGTGCGGGGGCGTCGTCCACGTGTCCGCGATCGCCCGAGGGTCCAACGGCCCGTCCTGACCCGGCCCCGGGTCACGTACCGAGAGTCCCCAGGCTGACGCGACGTCCGGAGAAGAGCACTGAGGGCCCGACCCGTGGTCGTGACCCTCAACGCGGGCGGGGATCAACGCGACGACGGGCGCCCACGCGCCTTCAGCGCCGCTTGAGTGCGATCCGAGACCTGCAGCTTGTCGAGGATTCGCGACACGTAGTTCTGCACGGTCTTCAGGCTCACGCCCAGGGCACGGGCGATCTGGGCGTTGTTGGCTCCTTCGGCCAGCAGCGCCAGCACCTCGCGCTCCCGCTCGGTCAGCCCGTCGTCCTCGCGCCCCGCTCCCCCACCCGGCGACGCCAGGGCCAGAACCTGCGTAGCGACGCCTGCACCGAACACTGCACCACCCGCAGCGACAGTGCGCACCGCCGCCACGATCTCCGCTCCCACCGAGCCCTTCAGCACGTAGCCGCGGGCGCCCGCGCGCATCGCCGCGAGCACCGTGTCGTCGTCGTCGACCATCGTGACCGCGAGGACTGCGGGCGGGTCTGGCAGCGCGGCCAGCCGTGCGGTCGCCTCGATGCCCGACATCGTCGGCAGGTTGAGATCCATCAGCACGACGTCGGCGCAACCGTCGGACAGCGCCTCGATCGCTTCCGGGCCGTCCCCCGCCGCCCCGACGACGTCCAGGTCCTCGACCGAACCGAGCAGCGCCACGAGGCCGTCGCGGAACACCGGGTGGTCGTCGACGACGAACACGCGCGTGCTCACCGCTCCGCCGCCAGCACCGGGGCGCTCGGGGCGCGAGCAGCAGGCGGCAACGGCAGCTCGGCGACGACCGTCGTACCGCTGCCGGCTTCGATCCGGAGCCGGCCGCGCAGCTCCTCCGCGCGCTCCCGCATCGTGTGCAGGCCGTTGCCCGCCGGAGATGCGACGGCCATCCCGCATCCGTCGTCGGTGACGGTGACCCGCAACATGCCGTCGACCCCCACGAGACACACCGTGCACTGCGCGGCGCCGGCGTGGCGGACGGCGTTGGTGACCGCCTCCGTGACGATTCGGAAGGCCGCCACCTCGATCGCGGCCGACAACGGGGGCAGCTCCTCGACGTGCAAGCCGACGCGCACGGCGCTGCCGGCGCTGAGCCTTTGCAGCACCTGCGACAGGGCGCCGGCCAGCCCCAGCTCGTCGAGCGCCGGCGGCCGCAGCCCCTCGACGACCCGGCGAACCTCGAGCACCGTGCCACGCAGCTCCTGACGCAGCCGGTCGACCTCGGCGTACGCCGCGGGATCGTGATCCACCTTCGACGCGATCAGGTCCAGCCGCAGCAGGTGCCCCGCGAGGGCCGGCCCCAGCCCGTCGTGCAGGTCCCGGCGCAACCGGCGGCGTTCCTCCTCGCGCGCGAGCACCTGGCGCTCGAGCGCCCGCTGCAGGTCCGCGGTCAGGTGGCGCGCATGCAGCACGCCGCCGAGGTGACCGGCCAGGTCCTCGAGCAGTCGACGGTCCCGCTGGCGCAACGGCTGGCCGGGCCTTTGGTAGCGCAGCGTTCCTACCGGACGACCGAACGCCGCCAGGGGTTGGGCAACCAGGTGGTCGGTCGTCGCAACATCTCCCGCGACGACCCGCCCGTCGGCGTCGTAGACGGCAACGGCGCCGAGCCCGAGCCCGTGCAGCTCGCTCACGACGTCGGCGAGCAGCCGGTCGACGTCTACGCTGGCCTCGAGGCGCTGTCCGAGCGCGGCGAGCACGTCGTAGGGCTCGTCCCAGCGACCGAAGGTCAGCCGGTTGATGCCCCGCTGAAGCACGTCGCGCAGCGGGGCGAACGCCACCGCGACGACTCCGGCGGCCACCCAGGCCAACCAGGCTGCGCCGTGAACGTCCAAGCGGCTGCCGAGACCCTGGATGACCAACGCGTACAGCCCGACGATGAGGGCCGACAGGGTCACCCACACCAGCGTCCGGTTGGCCGCGGTGCGCAAGTCGTAGAGATCTCGCGCCAGCACGGCAAAGCCGATCGCGATCGGCAGCGGCACTGCAGCCGCCCCGAACACCCAGTCCCCGTGGGCCGTGCCAAGGGCGAACACGACCGGCACCGCGAGGATCCCGATCGCCGCGGCACCGATGAACAGCTGCAGCTGCTGGCGCAGCAATGGACCGCCCTGCCGCCAGCGCCGCACCAGCTGGCCGACGATGGCGACGGCGACGACAAGCCCGAGCGGCGCCTGAAGGATGAACGCGAGTGCCTGGAAGAACTGCCAGCCGCCGGTCGGTGCGATCGGGTTCTGCCAGCTTCCCAGACCGGTGAGGTCCGCCTGCTTGTCGGTGATCGGGCCGACGACCGAGGCGACCAGCACGACACCGAGCAAGGTCGGCAACCAGCGACGGCGGCTGGCCAGGAACTTGCCGTCCGGGAACACCGCCGGCACGCCGAGGGTCAACAGGTACCAACCCAGCGAACGGCACGATTGGCCGGCGACCGCGAACGCCGAGGCTCCGGGCAGGCTGCCCGGGTCCACGACGATGCCGTGATGGGCCAGCGATGCCCCGGCGTTGCCGAGGCTCGACACCGCAGCGCCGGCCAGCATGAGCCAACCGACGCCGTTGCCCGGCCGGGCCGCCGCAACGACGGCGCCGGTCGCCGCGAAGGCCACCATGAAAGATGCGACCAGCGCCGTGGAGGCGACCGACTGGTGATCCTGGACGGCCGCCCAGAGGGAACCCGCCACCCCGGTGAGCGACAGGCCGACGGCCGCGGCGATCACCGCGGCCGTCGGCCCCACCCCCCGCAGCCTCACGTCGTCCATAGTGACGCTCTCCGGGAGATCGCGGAACCCATTCAGGCAGGCACGGCGACGGCGCTCTGCGCCGGCAGCTCCACGGTCGACCGGGAGCGCCGCAGCAGGACGACCCCGAGCGCCACGAGCCAGGCGAACCACAGCAGCGTCTGCGGCGCACCCGCCTTCGCCGCCGGCACCGCGGCGATGCACACGACGCCCACGACGTAACCCGCGTAGGCCAGCCACCTCGGCAGCCGTCGCGTGATCTGCCCGGACGCCGATGCGGTGATCGCGATGACGCCGGCAACCCCGCCGGTCAACGAGAATCCGATGTTGCGCATGTCGTTGACCGTGGTGATCGTGCTCAGTGGTGCCCCGTGGTGCCCGTCGTAGAGCGCGGCTGCACCGGCAGCACCGCCGGTCGCGAGCATGACCGCGGCGTAGACGACCGCCGCGCCGGCCACGCAGGAGGACAACCACTGCGTGGTCTGGTCACCGCCACGCAGCAGCCGTGCCACCAGCAGCGCCGCCACGAGGAAGACCAGCGTCGCGACGAACTCGATGTAGCCCCCGGTGAACTGCTTGGTCATCGAGGAGTCGACCAGGGCGGACGCGACCTTGGCGGGCTTGTCGCCGAGGACCGGCTGGTTCTGGAACGCAGTGCCGGCGAACGTCAGCACCACGTAGCCGATCACCAGCCAGCCGGCGGTGAGCCACAGCCGCCGCGGCGTGGCCGCGGTCACGGGAGGCAGTCCAGGACGGAGCCGTGGTTCTGTGCCATCGAGCTGCTGAACTCGCCGACGGCGCCGGGCCCGTCGGTGGTCGCGTGGCCGGACACCGAAGGACCGACCTGCCCGTGCACGATCGGCGGAACGCCGTCGCCACTGCCCGTAGGGTCCACACCGTAGTGGGCCGCGAAGTCGTACGCCGCTCCCATGCACGATGCGCCGCTGCTCGGGAAGCCCGGGGCCGGGTAGAACTGCCCGGCCAGCGCGGGGGTCACCGTGACCACACCGACGCCACCGGCGGCCACGATCGTGAGCGCGGCCTTGGCAATGATTCTCTTCATCTGCTGCTCCCCTCCTGGTTGTCGTTGCAGCACCAGGAGGCTGCAGCCGGCGGTTTCCCACCGCCCAGAGCAGCGGCACTGTCGGGCACCGGGAAGTTGTCCCGGCAGTGTCGGGAACGAGTCCTAGAGCAGGCCGGCGGCCCGGTCGCGTAAGCGCATCTTCTGGATCTTCACGCCGTTGGGCCCCGACACCGTGGGCCACTCGTCGACCACGTGCACGGCGGCGGGCACCTTGTAGTTGGCCAGCGCCCGGCGGCAGTGGTCGACGAGCTCGGCAGAAGTGGCCGTGGCCGCGGCGCCGGGCTCGAGCTCGACGAAGGCGACGGCGACGTCGCTGCCGTCCGGGCCGCTGACGCCGACCACCTGGGCCAACCGGACCGCCGGGTGCTGCTGCAGCTGCACCTCGATCTCGGCCGGGTCGGTCAGGAACCCGCGCAGGCGCAAGGAATCCTTGAGCCGCGACAGGTAGAGAAAGCCCCCGTCGTCGCGGGTGCTGCCGAGGTCACCACTGCGGTACCACCCGTCGGGCGTGAACGCCGCCGCGGTCGCCGACGGGTTGCCGTGGTAGCCGCTGGTCA
Organism: Mycobacteriales bacterium; assembly: GCA_035690485.1. NCBI lineage: Bacteria > Bacillati > Actinomycetota > Actinomycetes > Mycobacteriales > Mycobacteriales bacterium. The sequence goes on from DASSKL010000050.1 coordinate 17,773, forward strand.
CCGTGTAGCCGCGGAACTGCAGCTCGCCCGGCTCGCCGTGCGGCAGCACCTCACCGCTCTCCGGGTGCACCGCCCGGACCTGCAGGTCGGGCGAGACCGGGATGCCGCCGCAGACACCGCGCCGGTCGGGATCCCACTCCCGCGCCCAGCGCGCCAGCAGGGCGAACACTTCGCTCGCGCCGTAGACACCGGTGACCCGGGCTCCGACCGACTCCTCGATCTCCCGCACGAGATCGGGGCCACCACCGGCGAACGCGGCGTAGGCCCCCTCCCGCCAGCTGCGCAACGACAGACCCTCCGCCGCGGCCACGTCGAGGACGCCGCGCATCATGCCGTCGGCGGCGTGCCAGTGGGTGACGCGGTGCTCGTCGATCGCGTGCGCCGCCTCCGCCGCATCGAACGCCGCCGGGAGCAGCACGGTCGACCCGGCGGCGAGTGCCGACATCACCGCGTTGAAGCCGAACACCCCGCACAGGGGCAGCGCGCACAGCGACACGTCGTCCGGTCCCATGGCGAACGCCGTGGCGTCGTTGCGGGCGTGCGCTACGACACTGGCCTGCCGGTGGGTCGCCAGCTTCGGGATGCCGGTGGACCCGGACGTGGAGAACAGGTTGCAGACGTCGTACGCCGTGCCGAGTTCGGCGTCGAGGGAGCCGTGGTCGAACAGCGACGACCACGGCTGCGCCCCTTCGGGCACGTCCGAGCCGACTCCGACGACCAGCGGCGGCCGCCGGTCCGTCTCGGCGAGGATGCCGGCGAAGTCGATGTCGCGGAACCCCTGGGCCATCACCAGGCAGGCCGGCTCGGCTGCGGCCAGGATCGCGTCGAGCTCCGCCGAGCGGAAGCGCGTGTTGACCCCGACGACGACGGCCCCCAACCGGCCGGCCGCGAACTGCAGCACCAGCGCCTCGGGCAGGTTGGGCAGCCACAGCGCGATCCGGTCGCCGTGCTCGACCCCGAGTGCCGCGAGACCCGCCGCGACCTGCCGTGACCGGCGGTCGAGCTCGCTGTAGGTCAGGCGGCGGCCCGTCTCGGGCACCAGCACGGCCGTGCGGGCGGGCCCAGCCGCGGCGACGGCCGCCAGCAGCCCGGCGACCGTCTCCGTCATGCCGGCAGCATCCCGCGCGGCGAGCCCGGTGTCGCCACCGGGCTCGCAACGAGGTCCGGCTAGCTCTGATCACCCGACGGGAGTGAACTCCCTGGGTGCCGACTGCGGGGTCGGCGGACGCCGGCGGCTCATGAAGAGTCCGACGACGCCGAGCAGGACGAACAGCACCCCGCCGGAGGCCAGCGCGATCGGCAGCGTGACGTAGGCCAGCGTCACGGCGTCACCCTTGTCACGGGCGTCCTGCGCCGCAGCGGCGAGGGTCGCCGGCGGGGACGTGAACGTGAGGTCGAGGACCCGCGTCACGGGCACCGCCGTCGTGCCGGTCACCAGCGCGATGGTGCGCACCTGGTGCTCGGTGGCGTCGACCACGATGCCGCTGTCCGGGGCCACCCAGTAGGTCGCCGTCGCCTGGTAGTTGTAGGCGAACTTCACCGGGTCGGGCAGCGCGGGCAGCAGCTGCTGCAGGCCGGCCAGCTGGTCGCTCGGGAGTCCCAGGCCGCCGGCGAGCTGCACCAGCGCGGCTTTCGGCATCGACGTCGGCAGCTGGCTCAGCAGCTGCGGGTCGGTGATCGGGGCCACCTGGGTGTTGGCGGTGAAGACGTAGGTCTGCACGCCGCCGCGCGTCGCCGTGCCCTTGTAGTGCAGCACGGTGGTGCGGCCGGTGTCCGCGACCCAGCCGGTGTAGTCCTTCTGCTGCGTGCGGATCGGCCAGTTGAACGTGATGCCGGTCTGCTTCACCACGCCGGAGTACCCGGCGCCTTCACCCATGTCCGTCCGGTTCACCGCGTAGCGGTAGTCGACGGCCGCCACGGTCGTCCCACCGGTCCGGACGGTCTTCGCGTCGGACACCAGCGCGTTGTCGCCGCTGGTCCCGAGCACCTTGGTGTGGTGCACGACCGTGATCGGCGCGTTCGTCAACAGCACCTGCCCGCCTGAGGCGATCGCCGCCGGGTTGAGCAGCACCGCCGCGGTGCCCGAATAGGTCCGGGTCGTGTCGGTATCGCCCGGCAGCACGGCCATCGCCGGTGCGACGACCCACCTCATGAGGCCGCCTCCCAGCGCCAGCAGCAGACCGAGAGCGATGCCGGTGATCGAGAGCTTCCTCCACACGGCTCTCACCTCTTCTCCATCTCGAGGAGTTCAGCGTGCGCGCGCCGGAAGCGCGCCCGGTAGAGGCGAACTGCCCGGGCTTCTCCGGCGCCGACCTCGCGAACCTGGTCAACGAGGCGGCCATCGCCGCGGTGCGTGCCGGCCGGCACGTGCTGCGGCCGGTCGACTTCGACGACGCCCGCGACCGCATCCTGCTGGGCCGCCGGGACGGGTCCAACGTGCTGCTGCCCGACGAGAAGTACGCGGTGGCCGTGCACGAGGCGGGCCACGCGCTGGTAGCGGTGTACGCAGAGAAGGCCGAGCCGGTGGCCAAGGTGACGATCCTCCCGGCCGGGCAGACGCTGGGCGTCACCGAGCAGCTGCCCGTGGTCGAGCGCCATCTGTACGGCGAGGACTACCTGCATGACGCCCTCGCCGTTTACCTGGGCGGGCGGGCGAGCGAGCTGCTGGTGCTCGGCCAGGGGTCGACCGGCGCGAGCAACGACCTGTCCCGCGCGACGGAGCTGGCGACGAAGATGGTCCGCGAGTTCGGGCTGTCCGCGAGGGTGGGCCCGGTGAGCTACCCCACCGGTGGCTCGGTGTTCCTCGGCGAGGGCGGCAGCGCGTTCAGCAGCCGCCCGTTCGCCGAGCAGACGCAGGCGGCGATCGACGGCGAGGTCGCCGAGTTGCTGCGGCGGGCCGAGCGCGACGCCACGGAGAAGCTGGAGATGCACCACGACGTGCTCGACGCCCTCATCGCGCGGCTCGTGGCGCTGGAAACCGTCGACGGGCCGGAGGTCTACGAGCTCGCCGGGCGGCCGCTTCCGCAGGATCCGGCCTGGCAGTCCGCCCTGCAGCCGCCGTCGCTGCGCCACACCGGCAGCCCTCCCGGCGAGCGACGCGGCACTACCCGACCTGCGCCCTGAGCCCCGGGACTGGCCTAGTCTCCCGATCATGCAGACGTCGTTCACCCGCCTGGTCGGGTGCCGCCACCCGTTACAGCTGGCCGGCATGGGTGCCGTCGGCAGCGTCGAGCTCGCCAGCGCCGTCACGGCCGCCGGCGGGCTCGGCACCGCCGGTGTCGCCGGGCTGCCCGCCGACCTGGTCGCGACGCTGCTCGACCAGGCGGCCCGGCCACTTGCCGCGAACTTCCTGATGCCGTTCGTCGACCCGGCCGCCGTCGAGGCAGCCGCGTCGCGGGTGCGGGTCGTCGAGTTCTTCTACGGCGACCCCGACGGGTCACTGGTCGACCTCGTGCACGCCGGCGGAGCACTCGCCTCCTGGCAGGTGGGGTCGCTCGAGGAGGCGCGGCGGGCGGCCGACGCCGGCTGCGACTACCTCACCGCCCAGGGCACCGAGGCCGGCGGACACGTCCGCGGCAAGCAGCCGTTGCCGCAGCTGCTCGCTGAGGTGCTGCAGGCGGTCTCGGTGCCGGTCGTCGCGGCGGGTGGCATCGCCACCGCGCAGCAGGTCGCCGGCCTGCTCGCCGACGGCGCCGCCGGGGTGCGCGTCGGCACGCGGTTCCTCGTCTGCCCGGAGGCCGACGTGCACCCGGCCTACGTCGAGGCGCTGCTGGCAGCCGACGGCGACGACACCGTGCTGACCGAGGCGTTCGGGGTCGGCTGGCCGGACGCCCCGCACCGGGTCCTTCGCGACTCCGCCGAGCGCGCGCGGGCCGGGAGCTCCGACGTGGTAGGCACCCTGCAGATGGGCCCGGTGCAGGTGCCCGTGCCGAGGCTGTCGACGCTGCCGCCGACGCGGACCGCCGAGGGCGACGTGGCCGCGATGGCGATGTACGCCGGGATCGGCGTCGGCCACGTCACCCGCGTGCAGTCGGTCGCCGAGGTCGTCGACGACCTGATGCGCGAGGTCTCCGGCTAGTGCCGGTCAGTTGTTGATCAGCGGGTCGCGGGGCAGCCCGAGGAGCCGCTCGGCGATCTGGTTGCGCTTGATCTCCGAGGTGCCACCCGCGATCGACATGCCGCGGTGCATCAGCACGAGCGGGCCGGTGATCGCGCCGGCGCCGTCGAGGTAGGCCGTCTCGGCCCCGCTGAGGTCGGCGAGGATCTCGGCGGCGTCGTGGCCGATCTCCGACAGCACGAGCTTGGTCATCGCACCCTCGGGGCCGGGGCCACCGCCCGCGACCGCTCGGTGCGCGCTGCGCAGGTTCAGCGCGGCCATCGCGTGCTGGTTGGCGATGTAGCGGCCGATCCGCACGGGACCGCCGGTGAGCCGCTCGGGGTGCGCGTCGTACATGCCGATGAGCCCGTCGGCCGGCATCGACCGGCCACCGTCACCGCCGCCGATGCTGACGCTCTCGTTGCCCAGCGTCGCGCGCGCCACGGTCCAGCCGCCGTTGACCGGGCCGACCACGTCCTCGTCGGGCACGAAGACGTCGTTGAAGAAGACCTCGTTGAAGTCAGACGCTCCGCTGGTCTGCCGCAGCGGGCGCACCTCGACGCCCTTGGCGTGCATGTCGATGACCATCATCGTGATGCCCTGGTGCTTGGGCACGTCGGGATCCGTGCGCACGGTCGCGAAGCCCTTGCCGGCCAGGTGCGCACCGCTGGTCCAGACCTTCTGGCCGTTGACGATCCAGCCGCCCTCGACCTTGGTGCCCTTGGTCCGCACACCCGCGGCATCGGAGCCGGCGTTGGGCTCGCTGAAGAGCTGGCACCAGATCAGCTCCTGGCGCAGCGCCGGCGGCACCAGCCGCTGCACCTGCTCGGGAGTGGCGTGCTGGATCAGCGTCAGCAGCACCCAGCCGGTGATGCCGTAGGCCGGCCGCTTGACCCCGGCCGCCGCGAACTCCTGCTCGATGACCAGCTGCTCGACCGCGCCGGCGTCACGGCCCCACGGCTTCGGCCAGTGCGGCATGACGTAGCCGCTCTCGATCAGCGCGTCGCGCTGCCCGGCGGCGTCCTTGTCCTTGATCTGCGCGGCGAACTCCCGCACCTCGGTGCGGATCGACTCCGCCTCGGGCGGCAGGTCGACGCTGCGCTCGCGGCGCACGCCCTTGCGGACGAGGTCGGTCACGTCGGTCGCCGCGGCGTCGGGGTCGAGCAGCCGGCGCAGCACGGTCGCACGACGCATGTAGAGGTGTGCCTGGTGCTCCCAGGTCATCGCGATGCCCCCGTGCACCTGCGTGTTGAGGTTGGCGCAAAGGTAGGCCGCTGGGCCCGCGATCGACGCGGCGACCGCCGCCGTCAACGCACGCTGCTCACCACCGGTGGACGCGGCCCGGGCGGCGTCCCAGGTGACCGCGGACGCGAGCTCGGTGGCGACCGCCATGTTGGCGCAGTGGTGCTTGACCGCCTGGAACATCGCGATCGGGCGGCCGAACTGCTCACGCACCTTGGCGTAGGCCGCGCCCATCTCGGTGCACTCGCGGGCGACGCCGACCGCCTCGGCCGACAGGATCAGCCGGGCGAGGTCGCGCAGCGCCGCACGGCCGCCGGTCAGGACGGTCGCGGCCGCACCCGACAACGTCACCCGGCCGGAGCGACGGGTCGGGTCGAGGTTCGGCGGGATCGACACTTCGACCCCGCTGCCGCCCAGCTCCACGAGCGCGACGTCGTCACCCACGCCGAGCATGAGCACGTCGGCCATCCCGGCACCGAGCGCCAGGTCGACCGTGCCGGTCACGGCGTCCTGCGCGAGCTCGACCGTGCCGTCGAGGGCGATCGCCGCCGTGCGCGAGCCGTCGGCGAGCCCGGGCAGCCAGGCCTTCTTCGCCGCGTCGTTGTCCGAGGCGAGCAGCACGGAGCTGGCGATCACCGTCGGCACGAACGGCCCGGGGGCCACGGCCTTGCCGAGCTCCTCGACCGCGACGACCAGGTCCTCGATGCCGCCGCCGGCTCCGCCGTACTCCTCGGGCACGTGCAGTCCGGTGAGCCCGAGCGAGACGAGGTCGGACCAGAACGCCGGGCGTTCCTCGGTCGGCGCGTCCAGCAGCGCATGTGCGGCGGCGCGCGCGTCGCGGCGGCGCAGCGTCTGCGCGACGGAGTCGGCCAGTGACCGGTGGTCGTCGGTGATCGCGATCGACATGACGAGCCCTTTCTGAGGCTGGTGTCAGGTTGCGCTGGGACGCATCGTGCCACGGCGACGACCACCGGCGCGGCGGAGGTGTCGAACCCGCTGCGAACGGCCCGGCTTGTCGCGAGAATGCAACGGATGACGACGCATCTTCGGCCGCGTCGGGTCGCTCTGCTCCTCGCCGCCGTGGCCGCGACCGGCCTGGTGGCGTGCTCCGGTTCGCCCGCCGCGCCGGCAGCGCGCTCGACCCCGTCAGCGCACTCGACCTCCGGCCGCGCCGCTTCGGCGCCGGCCACGGTGTGGCTGTGCCGTCCGGGTCACTCTCCCGACCCCTGCACCTTCGCCGAGCGCGCCGTCTCGGTCGACGCCGCCGGCCGCACCCAACCCGACCCGGCGCCCTCGGCGGACCAGCGCGACCTGGACTGCTTCTACGTCTATCCCACGGTCAGCACGGAGACGACGGCCAACGCGGACCTGACGATCCAGAAGGCGGAAGACGACGTCGCGGTCGCGCAGGCGTCGCGGTTCTCCTCGGTCTGCCGGGTCTGGGCGCCGATGTACCGGCAGCGGACCCTCACCGACCTGTTCAACCTCGCGCACGCCGCGCCCGACTCGCCGCAGAACCTGCTCGCGCTGTCGAGCCTGCGCAGCGCGTGGCACGACTACCTGGCGCACGACAACCACGGCCGCCGCGTCGTGCTGATCGGCCACTCGCAGGGGGCCGCGATGCTGATCCGGCTGATCCGGTCCGACATCGACTCCGACCCGGCGATGCGCGCCAAGGTCGCACTCGCCATCCTGCTCGGCGGCAACGTGACCGTGCTCTCCAGCCGGACGGTCGGAGGCAGCTTCCAGCGCATCCCGCTGTGCACCCGGCGCGGCGAGAGCGGCTGCGTCATCGCCTACTCGTCGTTCCTGACGCCGCCCTCGGCCGGCGGGCTCTTCGGCACCGCCGGGACCGGCGTCAGCCTCCAGAGCGGGGAGACCGCGCGCGACCGCGAAGTGGCCTGCGTCAACCCGGCCGACTTCAGCGCCGCGCCGGCTCCGCTCCGCCCGTACTTCCCCAGCGTCCGGCTGACGGCAGGTGCCCACTGGGCCACGTACCCGGGTCGCTACGTCGCGCAGTGCCGCAGCGCGAACGGGGTCACCTGGCTGCAGGTGACGCCGCACGCGCCCGATGCCCGGCCCCTGGTGACCGAGGATCCCAGTCCGTCGTGGGGGCTGCACCGGGTCGACGTCAACCTCGCGTTGGGCGACCTCGTCGCGGCCGTCGCCGCACTCCCGTGACGCCCTGGCGGCCGTTCGCCGGGCCGCCCGTGCGAGCCGCGAGGAAGGAGCGACCCCTCCGGGCGTCGAAGAGGGCCGTCGAACAGGGTCGGGGAGCGACCCACGGGCGGTCGCGAAGGAGACGTCACCGGTGCGGAACCACGGCGCGCTCGTCCGGATCTCGCTGGCCGTCACGCTCATCTCTGGGCTCTTCGTCGCGGTCGACGCCGCGACAGCGGGTCCGCCACCCGCCGTCGACGCGCACGGCAGCGTCGGGCAGGTCTACGTCACCGGGCTGCACGCCGGGGCGCAGGCGGCGCTGCTCGACGGCACCGGCCACCAGGTCGCCACGAAGTCGGCCGACTCGCTCGGGGGCCTGATCTTCTACGGCGTCGCGCCGGCCCGCGGCTACCGCGTCAAGCTGCTGCCGCACGGGCCCGAATCGGCTCCGGTCACGGTGCACACCGACCGCCCGGCGCCGTGGGACCCGTCGACCTACCAGCAGTCGATCCCGGACCACGGCTACGGCTACCTGACCACCCGCGACGGCACGCGGCTCTCGATCTACGTGCACCCGCCCACGGCGCCGGCCGGCCAGAAGGTGCCCGACAACAACCTGCCGAGCGGGCTGCCCGACTACGCCCCGCCGTACCCCACGCTGATCGAGTACTCCGGTTACGGCTACTCCGACCCGGCCGGACCGCAGAACGGCATCGCCATCCTGGCCAACGTCATGGGCTTCGCCGTCGTCGACGTCAACATGCGCGGCACCGGCTGCTCGGGCGGCGCCTTCAACTTCTTCGAGCCGCTGCAGAACCTCGACGGCTACGACGTCGTCGAGACCATCGCCCACCAGCCGTGGGTGCGCGACCACAAGGTCGGGATGATCGGCATCTCGTACGGCGCCATCAGCCAGCTGTTCACCGCGCAGACCCGCCCGCCGTCGCTCGAGGCGATCGCTCCGCTGTCGACGATCGACGCGACCGCGACGACGCTCTACCCGGGCGGCATCCTCAACACCGGCTTCGCGGTGGGCTGGGCCCTGGAGCGCCAGCACGATGCGCTCCCCGCGAGCGCCAAGGGGGGCCAGTCGTGGGCCTACCAGCAGATCCAGTCGGGTGACCAGACCTGCACGCAGAACCAGGTGCTGCACGGCGAAGCCGAGAACCTGCTCGCGACGATCCGGGCCAACGCGCACTACAACCCGGCGGTCGCCGACCCGCTCGACCCGATCACGTTCGTGCACAAGATCGACGTGCCGGTGTTCATGGCCTGCCAGTGGGAGGACGAGCAGACCGGCGGCCACTGCCCCGACCTCGCCGCCCACTTCCGCGGCACGTCCAAGAAGTGGTTCACCTTCACCAACGGCGCGCACATCGACTCGCTCGACCCGGCGACGTACGACCGGTGGTACGACTTCCTGCAGCTCTACGTGGCGCACCAGGCGCCGATGCTCAACGCGGCCGTCACGGCCGCGGCCGCGCCGGTCATCTTCCAGCAGGCGATGGGGCTGCCGCAGGACGACGTCGTCACGCTGCCGCCCGACCCGATCCAGACGATCCCGACCTACGCCGCCGCGCTGGCGGCCTTCGAGAAGCTGCCGCAGGTGCGAGTGCTCTTCGACAACGGCGCCGGCCAGTCGCCTACAGGAACAGCAAGCGCCGGCGACCCCTACCCCGGTTTCGAGGCGTCGTTCGCGAAGTGGCCGATTCCCGGGACCGTCGCGCAGCGCTGGTACCTCGGACCCGCCGGCACGCTGACCGACACGCCGCCGCGGGGCCACGGCGTCGACGGCTACACGTCGAACGCGAAGGCGCTCCCCCTCACCGACTTCGGCGACAGCACCGGCGGCGGCGGGCTGTGGGGCAACGCGTCGCAGTGGCAGTGGAAGTGGCAGCAGAACCCGGCGGGCACCGCGGTGGCCTACCTCACCGCGCCGCTCAAGCACGACACGACCGTCGTCGGCGCCGGAGCCCTCTACCTGTGGGTGCGCTCGTCGACTCCCGATGTCGACCTGCAGGCGACGGTCAGCGAGGTCGACCCGGACGGGCACGAGACGTTCGTGCAGAACGGCTGGATCCGCGCCAGCGAACGCAAGCTGGCAACCGGTTCCGACACGATGCTCGCCCAGCCCAGCACGCTGCTCGAACCGATCCCGAGCATGCTCGCCTCCGACGTGCAGCCGATGCCGAAGAACGGGTTCGTCCCGGTGGCGATCCCGCTGTTCTACGAGGGGCACGCCTACCGCGCCGGCAGCCGCATCCGGGTGACGATCGCCGCGCCCAACGGCACGCAGCCGGTCTGGTCGTTCGGCGAGACCGAGCCGGCGGGGACCGCCCAGGTGGCGATCGCCTTCTCACGGCAGATGCCGTCGAGCCTGGTGCTGCCCGTGGTGCCCGGCGTCAGCGTGCCGACCGGCTTCCCCGCCTGCCCGAGCCTGCGCAACGAGCCGTGCCGCGCCTATGTGCCGATGGCCCGGAGGTAGCACCGGTCCGCGAACCGGGTGACAGGAGCAGCTCAGCCGGCGAGATGCTGCCAGTCGGCCGCGAGCTGCGACCACGGCCCGACTGCCGCGATCCGGCCGTCGACCAGCACGAGCACGCGGTCCGCCTGACGCAAGGCCGCCCGCTTCGACGTCGAGGCGATGACCGTCGTACCGCGGGCCCGCAACGCGCCCCACAGCTCGACCTCGGTGCGCGCGTCGAGCGCGCTCGACACGTCGTCGGCGAGCACGAGCTCGGCCTCGGTCGCCAGTGCGCGGGCGAAGGCGAGCCGTTGCACCTGCCCGCCGGACAGCCGCACGCCGCGGTGCCCGACCACCGCGTCGAGCCCGCCGGCGTCCGCGACGTCGAGCGAGAGCCGCGCGTCGGCGATGGCGCGGTCGAGCGCGCGCCGGTGGTCGAGCCGCACGTTGTCACCGAAGGTGCCCGACAGCACCCGCGGCATCTGCGCGACGTAGGCCACCTGGCCCGGCCGCAGGAACACCTGCGGGTCCTCGACGTCGACGCCGTTCCACCGGACGTGGCCGCTGTGGTGCACGAGCCCGGCCAGCGCGGCGAGCAGCGACGACTTGCCCGAGCCGATCGGGCCGAGCAGCAGCACCAACTCCCCCGCGTCGACGGTGAACGTGACCCGCTCGACGCCGATGGTGCCGTCGGCGTGCATCGCGGTCAGACCGACGACCGACAGTCGTCGCAGCGGTGTGCGTGGAGGCAGCGGCGGCGTCGGCGCGGTGCCGCGCACCAGGTCGACGCCCGGGGGGACCGCCATCAGGTCGACACCCCCGGCCAGCGAGGCCGTGGCGTCCTTCCACGCCCGCACCCCGGGCGCCTCCGTGATCACCGAGCCGGCGACCCGGCCGAACCAGTCGAACCCGTTGACCGCCGTCGTCACCAGCAGCGCGGTCGCCAGCCCCCAGCCGCCGGCGAAGTAGACCAGCCAGCCGGCGACGACACCGCACTGCACCATCACGATCGGCACACCGTCGAGCGCCGCCTGGACCCGGTGCTCCCGGACGGCGGCCTCGACACGGCCGGCGTCGACCTGCTGCAGGTGCCGGTGCACCGCCGGGGTGGCGGCGGCGAGCTTGACGGTGCGGGCCGCGTCGAGCGCCGACACGAGTGAGCGGCCGAAGCGCGCCCGGGCCGCGGACGACGCGGCGGCGGAGCGGCCGGCGCGCGGCGTGCCGATGGTCGAGGCCAGCGACGACACCGCCATGACCGCGACGAGGACGACGCCGGCCAGGACGTTCCAGCCGGCGAGCATCGTCACGGCGATGATGGCCATGCCGTTGACGAAGTCGACCCACCGGTCGGCGTAGCGCGCGAAGCGGTCGGCGTCCATGGCGCGGGCGACCACCTCGCCGGGCGGGGTGCGCGGCAGCCGGTGCTGCATCGTCTGGCCGCGCAGCACGGCGTGGCGCACCCGCAGCATCACCGCCGACCACCACTGCGGGTAGACGCGGAACGCGACCGACAGCGCGAGTGGCGCGACGAGCAGCGCGACCACCAGGGCACCGGTCAGCGTCGTGACAGCGCGGCCCGCCCGCAGGTCCGCGACGAGGTGGCCCCAGATCCACCCGGTGATCGCACCCCACGCTCCGGTCACGGCCGCGGTGAGGAACAGCGCCGCCCCACCGATGCCCCACGCCGGATGGATGCGCAGCATCGACACGGTGCTGCGCGCGAGCCCCGGCCCGGTGCCGGGTTCGTCCTCCGGCGGCACGTCGCCGACGCGGCGGGCGGTCGCGGTGACGGCCGACGGGCCGGTGATGTCGAGCGCCTGTGTCTCGGTGCCGGCTGCGACGAGCAGGTCGCGAAACGCCCCGGGGGTGGCGGCCAGCACCGCGCGCTCCCCCAGCTGCACGATCCGGCCGCCGGCGAGGACCGCGACGACATCGGCGCGCGCGGTCGTGGACAGGCGGTGCGCGATGAGTACGCCGGTGCGCCCGCGCAGCAACCGCTCGGCGGCGCCGACGACGCGGGCCTCGGTGACCGGGTCCATCCGCGCGGTGGCCTCGTCGAGCACGACGATCCGCACGTCGCGCACCAGCAACCGCGCGAAGGCCACCAGCTGCTCCTCGCCCGCCGACAGGCTGGTGCCGCCCGGCCCGAGAGGCGTGTCGAGCCCCTCCGGCAGGCCGGCGACCCAGGCCGTCAGGCCGAGCTCGTCGATCGCCGCCGCGACGGTCGCGCGGGGCAGGTCGGCGAACAGCGTGATGTTCTCCGCCAGCGTGCCGGCCAGGATCTCGGTGCGCTGGGTGACGACGCCGACGGTGCGGCGCAGCTGCTGCAGGTCGATCGTCGTGACGTCGACGCCGCCGAGGAAGACGGTGGCCGCGGGCGGTTCGACCGCACGGGACAGCAGCGCGGCAAGCGTCGACTTGCCGGAACCGGTGCGGCCGACCAGCGCGATCGTCGTGCCCGCCGCGACGTCGACCGTGACGTCGCGCAGCTCGAACGTGCCGTGCGGGTAGGCGAAGTGCAGGTGGCGCACCTGGATGCCGAGTAGACCGTGGGGTACGCCGCGCCCGCCGCGCGGCTCGGCCGGGACGGCCATCATCGCGCGAAGCCGGGTGAGGGCACCCAGGCCCTCCTGCAGGTCGGGCATGTGCCGGGCGACCTGGTCGACCTGGCCGACGAACGACGTCGTCACGAGGAACAGCGTCACGAGCCCGGCGGTGGACAGGCGGCCGTGGACGGCGAGCGCGACCCCGGCGACGGCCGTCGCGGCCAGCAGGCCGTGCAGCACCAGGCCGGCCCGGCGGCCGAGGATTCCCGCGGCCCGGCAGGTCGCGCCCACCTTGGCGTGCACCGCGGCCGACAGCTCGGCGCAGCGCCGGATCAGGTAGGCCTGGCCGAGGCTCGAGCGCAGGTCGTCACGCGCTGCGATGCCCTCCTCCATGACCGCGGCGTGGTCGGTCCAGGCGATCTCCTCCTCGACCTTCAGGCGCGAGACCTCTGCCGCAGGACCGCGGATGACGAGCGCCGTGAGGGCCGCCGTGACCGGGAAGAGGGCCCAGGCCGGCCACCAGGTCAGCCCGGCGACCACCCACAGCGGCAGCGCCCGCAGCGCGGTGCGCACGAGGTCCCACGCCACGCGCCGCAGCAGCAGGCCGAGCTCGTGCGTGTCGTCGTCGATCCGGTCGAGGATCTCGCCTACCGCCGTCTCGGACAGTGCCGACAGCGGCTGGCTCAGCGCCGCGGACAGCAGGTCGCCGCGCAGCCGGCCCTCCGCCCGGTCGACGACGCCGGCCCACGCCGTACGACCGGCCGTGTCGAGCACGGCGCCGCCGACGACCGACAGCGCGAGCAGCCCGAGCGCCAGGCCGGTCGGCCGGGCGGCCAGCCGGCCCGCGACCAGGGTGCCCAGGGCGTAACCGACGGCGGCGACAGCGGCGGACGCCACGCACCACCAGGTGACGGCGCCACGCAGCCGGGCGAGGGTGATGCGACGGTCGGCCGCGTCCTCCGACGACGGCACGCCGGGCCGCGCGTGGACGGCCTGAGTGGTCAGCTCGTCGACGCTCATGGCGCGCTCGACGCTACGCGCGCGCGCCCGTGGCAGTCGCCCCGATTTTCGCGCGCGCCCGCACACTGGTGGGCATGGCTACGGGACTGCGTGCAACCAGTGGGGTGTCCGGCGTACGACCGCTCGGCGTCCGCTGATGTTCGACCAGTTCACCCATCTCGTCGCCAACGCGTCCGCCTGGGCCTACGTGGTCGTGCTGCTCTTCGCGATCACCGACTCCGTGTTCCCGATCGTGCCGAGCGAGACAGCCGTGATCACGGCTGGAGTCGTCACGGCCGCCGGCGACCTGAACCTTGCCTTGGTCATCGCGGCAGCCGCCGTGGGCGCGTTCGTCGGCGACAACCTCGCCTACGCGATCGGCCACCGCTACGGCGACCGGGTGCAACGACGGTTCTTCTCCGGCGCGAAAGCGCAGCACCGGATCACCTGGGCCCGTGGCCAGCTCGACCAGCGCGGTGGGCAGCTCATCGCGGTGGCCCGCTTCATCCCCGGTGGGCGGACCGCGGTGACGCTGACCGCCGGGCTCACCCACTTCCCGTGGCCGCGGTTCGCGGTGTACGACGCCGTCGCGGCGATCGTCTGGGCCGGCTACGGAGCGCTGCTCGGCTACTTCGGCGGGCGCGCCTTCGAGCACCAGGCGTGGAAAGGCCTGCTGCTCGCGCTCGGGATCGCGTTCGCCGTGACCGCGCTCACCGAGCTGATCCGCTGGCTGCTACGCCGGCGAGTGCAGGGCATCGGCCGGAAGCGACCGACCGCCCGCACCTGAGGGCCGGCGAGCAGAGGTGGTGCCGGCTACTTCTTGGCGTAGCCAGCCATCCCCTGCCAATCGATCATGACGACCGTTTCGTCGCCGATGACCCACCCGTCGTGGCCGGCCGGGATGCTCACGAAGTCACCCGGCCCGAACTCCATCTCCTCGCCATCGTCCAAACGCACACCCATACGTCCCGAGATCTGGTAGCCGACGTGCGCCACCTGGCAGCTCTCGGTCCCGGCGATCGGCCGCACGTGCTCGGACCACCGCCACCCGGGCCGGAACGTCGCACGGCCGACCGCGCCGTCTTCGACGTTCACCAGTTCGATGTGCCCCATTCCGCCTTCGACCTTGCGGACCTCGTCCGGCGCGTCGAAGTTCTTGCGCACGATGCGTCCCATGGCGCCCCTCCCCGGGTCGATGCCGCGCTGAAGAAGCAACGGTAGGCCCGTCCGATCGGCTTGAACAGCCTGCACTTAGCGCGCGAGAACGGTGCGTTCCAGGCGCGCGTAGCTGGCTTCCATCCCACCGACCATTCCGGTGCCCAGGACCTCGTCCCGGGTCTCGGCATCGGGGTAGGTGACCACCACCGTGACCAGGGTGCCGCCCTCGACGGGGATCAGCGTCATCTCGTTGACGGTGCCGGCGGCGTCGTCGGGGATGCCGTCGCCGTACATCCGCTCGGTGGTCACGGTGCGGTGCGGCGCCGCGAACTCGACCACCTCGCCGGTCGAGGCGAAGCTCCGGTCGCCGGTGTCCTCCCGCCACACGTAGCGGTAGGTGCCGCCGACCTCGGTCGCGACCTCGCAGACGGGCATCGACCAACCGTCCGGGCCCAGCAGCCACCGCGAGACCAGGGCCGGGTCGTGGTAGGCGGCCCACACCTGCGCGACGGTGCCGCGGATGACCCGGCTGATCCGGACGGTCGTGTCACTGAGGACCCCGGCGGCTGCCGGCAGGTCCGCAGCGAAGCTGCGCAGATCGTCGAGCACCGCGTCGATCTGCCCCATGGCCTGGCGCATGCCCTCTTCCATGCCCATACTCATCAGCTGCTCGAGCTCGTCGACGGACGTGAAGAACGTGGTGGTCGTCAACCGCGAGCCGGACGCTGTTGCCTCGAACGCGAACGTCATCCGCATGGTCGGCATCTCGGTGTCGGGCGTGCCGTCGGGGCGGCAGAAGCCGTCGAGGACCTCGAACGAATGCGGCGCCTTGACGTCGAGGAACTCCCAGTAGCCACGGGACACGTCGCCCTCCGGCCCGACCATGGCGTACGCCGACCGGCCACCCGGGAACATGTCGTGCCGGGTGAACGTCGCCGGATACGTCGGGGGCCCCCAGAACTTCTCGAGCTGCCGCGGGTCGGCGTAGGCGTCCCAGAGCCTTTGCAGCGGCGCCGCGAAGTCCGCGACGACCGTCATCGTGAGCGTTTCCGGGTCCTTGTGCACCGAGGTGATCGGCATGACACGGGTCCTCTCCTTGCCGGGCCGGCTCTCGCCGGTTGGTCAGTGGTCGTCGTGTTCGAGCAGTGCGTCGAGGCGGGAGATGCGCGATCGCCAGAGCTGCTCGTAGGAGTCCAACAGCGCACGCGCCCGCTGGATCCCCGCCGGGTTGCCGCGGACCAGACGTTCTCGACCGTGCGCTGCCTTGGTTACGAGCCCCGCCCGTTCCAGCACCGCCACGTGCTTCTGCACCGCAGCGAAGGACACGTCGTAGTCCTGCGCCAGCTGCGACACGGAGTGCTCACCGACCAGCGTGCGACGGACGATGTCGCGGCGGGTCGCATCGGCGAGGGCCCGGAAGATCCGGTCCACCTCGTCGTCGGTCAGATCATTTCCTACAACCATTTGGTTGTACGTTAGCGAGCAAGGTGCGTCGGGTCAATGCCCGCCGTGGCCGGGGGCAGGTTCATCAGCCGGCGAGGAAGGACAGTCGCAACGTGCGCACCGGGTTGTCGCCGTTGGGGTCGACGACGACCACGCTCTGCCAGGTGCCGAGCATGACCCGGCCGTCCACCACCGGCAGTGTCAAAGAAGGGGAGACGAACGCGGGGAGGACGTGGTCGCGCCCGTGACCGGGCGACCCGTGACGGTGCCGATAGCGGCCATCCGCTGGAAGAAGACGAGCGACTGCGTCCTCGAGATCGCTCTCGCTACCCGACCCCGTCTCCATCAGCGCCAGCCCGGCGGTGGCGTGCGGCAGGAACACGTGAACGAGCCCGTCGCCCCCGCCCGCACAGAACTCGCGCACCAGACCGGTCACATCGTGTACGACGCGGGTGCCGGTCTCGATCCGCAGCTCAACCGTCTTCATGACCACATCTTCACCGGCGGTCGTCGACACCGAGACGGAAGCCTTCGGGACAGCAGCGCGGTCACTCCGTAGCCCGTCGGGTGACCTCCGGAGGTGTCGCGCCGTGGGCGAACCGGACGTTGGGCAGGACGCGACGCAACCAGCTCGGGCCGGCCCAAGCCGCGCGGCCGGTCAAGCGCAACAGCACCGGCAGCAGGAGCAGGCGGATGAGCAACGCGTCGAGCAGGACCGCGATGCCCAGAACGATGCCCATCTCCTTGGGTGGCAGCGGTCCGGACAGCGCGAAGGTGAAGAAGACCGCAACCATGACGCCGGCGGCGGCGAAGATGACCCGGCCCGAGTGCGCAACGCCGCTGATCATCGCGTCGCGGGCGTTACCGCGGCTGGCCTCCCAGTGTTCTTTTGCGCTGGACAGCAGAAACACGGTGTAGTCCATCGAAATCGCGAAGATCATGGCGAAGAAGAACACGGGCGCCCACGCGTCGAGAAAGTGCTGAGGTTCGAATCCGAACAGGCTCGCGCCGAGACCGTTCTGAAAGATCAGTCGGGCCACACCGAATGCGGCGCCAACCGCGAGCAGGTTGGTCACCACACCGAGCGCCGCGATGAGCGGCGCCTGCAGCGCGACGAGCAGCAGCAGGAACCCGAGGCCGAGCACGACGCCGATGACGAGCGGCGTGCGAGCGGAAAGCAGCTTCTCCAGGTCGTGGTTCTCCGCCGCAGCACCGCCCACGAGCGCCCCGGGAGGCATCTGTGCGCGGAGCTCGTCGACGATGTGGCCGAGTGTCTTCGATGACGGGTCGACGGTCGGGATGGCTTGGATCATCTGCCAGCGTCCGTCGGCAGAGGGCATCGCCGGCGTCACCTGTGCGATGCCGGGCGAGTGGGTGAGTACCTGTGTCGTCCGGGCGGCTTCGGTTGTCGACGTGACGACCTGCAGTGCGCCCGGGGCGCCGGGACCGAACGCGGACTGGACAAGGTTGTAGCCCACGCGGGCGGTGGCCGTGGTGGGGATGACCTTGATGCTGGGCATGCCGGTCCGCAACCCGAGAATCGGCAACGCAAGGGCAAGAAGGGCGATCAGCGCTGCTGCGCCGTACACGACCGGTCGGCGCCACAGCCGTTCGGCCCATGCCTGGAACCGGAGCGAGCGGTGTTCGCCGGTGTGCACCCACGGCAGCGCGACGCCATCGACGCGCGCACCGAGCTTCGCGAGGACCGCAGGCAGCAACGTCAGGGTCGCGGCGAGGACGAAGATGACGGCGAGCATGATGCCGAGAGCCATCGACCGGAACGCCGGTGACGGCACGAGCATGACCGCGGACAGGGAGACGAGCACGGTCAGGCCGGAGAACAGCACGGCCTTGCCGGCGGTGTCCATCGTCTCGGCGACCGCGTGCCCCTCGTCCTCGTGTCGGCCGAACCGGGCGCCACGGAAGCGGACGACGAGAAACAGGGCGTAGTCGATGCCGAGCGCGAGCGCGAACATCAGCGCGAAGTTCATCGCCCAGATCGAGATCGCGCCGATGTGCGTACCGAGCCACAGCGAGCCGGCAGCCGCCATCAATCCGATGATGGTCAACATCAGCGGCAAGCCGGCGGCGACGAGCGATCCGAACGCGACGACAAGGATCGCCATCGTGACCGGCCAGCTGAACAGCTCCGAGCGCATCATCGCGGTGTGGTTGGCGGCGTTGAAGTCGCTCCACAGTCCGGACGAGCCGGTGAGCGCGACGGTCGTGCCGTTGCCGGACAAGTGCGTCAGCGGCCCCTTGAGCGCGTCGGCGGCGCGGACCATCGCGTTGGTGTCGCCGGCTGCACCGGCCTGGATGACGGCGGTGTGCCCGTCCCGGCTGACCGAGACACCGGCAGTCGGGGGTACGACGCGGCTGATGCGGTCGTCCGTGCGCAGCAGCTGCTCGGCGCGGGTGATGACGGCCTGGACCGTCGGGTCGTGAATGGTGTGGCGGTTGGAGTGGACGACGACCTGCAGGGCGGCGCTGGACAGGCCGGCGAACTGCTTGTCGATGAGCTGACGGGCGGCAACCGACTGCGACCCGGAGGCCTCCCACCCGGCGCCGGCGAGCGCATGCTGCGCCTTCGGTGCGAAGAAACCGAGGCCGAGCGCGACGACGACCCAGGCGAGCAGGACCGCGCGGAAGTGCCTGGCGGTCCAGAAGCCAAGCCGGCCCAACGGCCCGTACGACGCCTCGTCGACTGCGGCTGTGGCTGCTGGGCGGGCAACTGCAGGTTGTGCGGTCACCGCTGGCGCCTCGGCGCGACTCCGGCGCGGCGCAGCACCAGGAACAAGCGACTGACGGTCATGGTCAGCATCACGCTGAGCGCGACCATCGTTCCGGCGGGTGCGAAAAGCACTCGCTCCAGTGGCCAGCGACCGGTCATGCGTTTGCTCCCTCGATCGCCGCGGCGAGCCGGCCGATGTCGCGTTGCACCACGCCGCAGACCTGCTCGCAGATGGCGACCACCGACGCGTCGGTGATCCGGTAGTAGGCGAACGTGCCGTCCTTGCGCCGGCCGACGATCCCAACCCGCGCCAGGACACCGAGGTGCTTGGACACGTTCTGCTGCGAGGTGCCGACGTGCTCCGCGAGCTCCTGCACCGACGCCTCGCCGTCCCGCAGGCGCTCGAGCAGGCGGATGCGGGTGGGGTCTCCGATGGTGCGGAACCGTTCGGCGATCAGCTCGACCAGGGGGTCCGGGAGCGGATGGGGCATCGACATAGTTGCTTATGTAACTGTGTAGTTGTGTAGTTGTCAAATGGGCGGTTGGTCGAGGCTCCGAACCGGCCGGCTGGGAAGGAGAAGACGCGCCGTCCGCGAACTAGAGAGCAGCTGACGCTGCCCCAGGGGAGGACTCGTGTTGCGCAGGACCGCTGTCGCTTTGGCCTGCGCCGTGTCATTAGCCGTCGCTGTGACGCCGGCGCTCGCCGGTGGCGCCGCGCCGGATCCGATCGACTGCGTCGGTCCGGCGGGTGATCCGGCACCCGGCACAGCGGCGTGGCACCAGCGCGACTTGGCCAACGTCTGGTGCGCTACGCAGCGAGAGCAGGACGAGCTGGACAGCCCGGCGTTCGCGTCGGCGTTCGCCCGCCAGACGCCGGGCATCTACGCGACTCAGCTCGGAGAGCAGCTCCAGGAGCCGACCCGACCGCGACTGACGCTGGGGCAGCTGGTCGCCGGCGGGACGACTGCTGATCCTTTCCGCACGCTGTCGCGCTGGCAGGACGACCTGCATCGGGGTCGGGTGTTCCCAGTGCAGTTCACCGCGAGCGATGGCGCGCTGCTGCACGGACACGTCTTCCTCCCGTCAGGCGGCAACGGTCCCTACCCGTCGATCGTGATCACGACCGGGTCCATCCAGGGCTACCAGCAGATGTACTGGTGGGCAGCCGAAGGACTCGCCGAGGCCGGCTACCTGGTGCTCACCTTCGACGTGCAGGGCCAGGGCGCCTCGGAGACCTTCGCCCATCCGTGCAGCGCGACGGCATGCCCAGGGGTGCCGTTCCAGCAGGACTACAACTTCGTGCAGGGCACCCGCGACGCATTGAACTACCTGTTCTCGAGCCCGTCCGCGCCGACCAAGAACGGTGACGTCAACCCGTTCTGGGCATCGGTGGACCGAAAGCACGTGGGCCTGGCGGGTCATTCGCTCGGCGCCACCGCGGTCAGCGTGGTGGGCCAGGAAGACCGACGCGTCTCGGCCATCGTCGCGTGGGACAACCTCGCGACCCCGCCCAAGGGGACAGCGCTGCGCACACCCGCGATGGGCATCAACTCCGAGTACTTCTTCAACCCGCAGCCCATGCAGGCAGCCCCCGATCCGCATGCGGACGACGCAGCGTTCCGACAGCTGCGGGCTGCGGGTGTCGACACCATGCAGGTCGCGCTGCGCGGATCGACTCATCTGGAGTACTCCTACGTTCCCTACATCCTTCCGGCGAGCCGGCTCGGCGAACGCGTCGCCTTCTACTACACGCTCGCCTGGTTCGACCGCTACCTGCGCGGCGACCGTTCGGCGACCGAGCGACTCACGGCCACAAGGTTCGACAAGTCATCCGATGTGCACTCCATCGGCGCCGGCCCCTTCGACCCGCAGCAGGCCGCTGCCGCGGGCAACGTCGAGGCCGGCAACACGCCGCCCACGATCAACGGCATGCCGGTCGCCGATCGCCTGTCCTTCTACTACCTGTCGGGCTACTCGCTCGAGCACGGCCGCCTGGCCTGTCAGGACCTACGCCATGGCTGCCACGGCAGCGCGGGAGGCACCAGCGCGCCGTGACAGTAGCCCGGCAGCTACGGCGGGTCTGCGCCAGCTGACTACCGCGTCACCCGCCCAGTCCGAAGTCGCCGCCCGGCGGCGTCCAGCCCGCGTTCCTGCGTCGAGCAGCCGAGCGCACACTGGCACGAGCTATCCACCACCCGCTTCGGCACGGCCGGCGACCGAGGACCGAAGAAGTTCTTGTGTCTCAGGGTCCACCGAGTGCACGACGGTGCCCACCATGCCTCGTGTCAGCAGAACCTTGTAGACGTTGCGGAGCAGCGGGCCAGCTTCGTCCGGGGAGAGACCGCGCAGGGCTGGGTCTTTGGACCCCTTCGGCTGTGCAACCCATCGGCCCTCCCGCCAGACGAGGTCCGGACCGAGGATGACGCCGTTCCAGTCGTACTCGAAACCTTGAGCGGTGTAGATGCATCCGACCTGGCCGAACCCGGCCGGGTCGGTTGCCCACAGGCTGGCCGGCGGCGCACCGCCGACACCTCGCTCGCCGCGGAGGTTCCAGGGCCGTCGCCAGTTCCCGATGGTCACGTCGTCGACGAGAGAGCCGTCCGGCCTCGGATCACTCCACGGCCAGCAGAACCCGGCGGTCATCCGGGCTCCGTACCCGGCATCCGCCTTCGCCTGCAGGGCGCGCTCCAGCTCGGCCGGTGACGACGCGACCTGCAGCTCGAAGTACGTGTCTCCCGTCCACGGGATCGGGCCGCCGGGATCGAGGCCGAGCAGCCGCAACACCCACTCCTCGAAGGTTCGAGACCCACCGCAGCGGAACTGGGCGTCGAGTGCGATCTCGACGACGTCGAGGCCGAGCTCGCCTGCGTGTTGCCGAATCAGCTGTGCCGTGCCGGTCTCGCCCGGGCGAACGACCTGGTGCTGGTCCAGCAGAAACACGGGCACGCGCGCGGCGTCGATGAGCTCCCGGACCTGCGGCCTACCCGTCCGGAGCTCCGCGCGGGTGTAACGGTTGGCGGAGGTCTCCCGCATCCGGTGCGCCTCGTCGCAGACGAGGACGTCGAAGCCGTTGCGTTCGGCCGTCATGAAGCTGTTGAAGTACTTGAACAGCGCCTTCACCCGCGTGTTGCGGCGGCCGGCCACCTTGCGCAGCGTCTGTGTGAAGGACTTCGAACCGGTCGCGTGCAGCGCCGACCGACCCTGTCGCCACAGCTCGCCGACAAGCGACAGCGCGATCACGCTCTTGCCCGATCCTGGACCACCGGTGATCACGATCACCTGCTTGGCGTCGGAGGCCCTCGCTCGCTCCACCGCAGTGAGCACGAGCCGGTAGGCGACCTGCTGCTCGTCCAGCAGCGTGAACTGCTCGCGGGTCTGCACCTCGTCCGCGGCGACCTTCAGCAGCTGCCGACTGGGTGCGACGCGGCTGGCCAGCAGGAGATCGGCCGCTTCGACGCCCGGCTCAGGGGCAAGCCGGGACTGCAGGAAGTCGACAAAGTCTTGCCGTCGCTCACGGGTGAACAGCCGACCGTGCTCGTCCTCGGGCAGCGCCCGAAGCGACCCGACCCCGAACTCGGTGGCGTTGTGTAGGTACGCCGCACCCGCGACCGGGTCCGGCGCATCCTCGAGCGCGCCGCTGAAGTCGGCGAGGAAGGTGCAGTATCGCCGGACCTGCTCGGCCGGGTGCAGCACCGGGTGGCGTCCGTAGGTGTCCACGTAGCAGAGGTCATGGGCGTCCTCGTGTGCCTCGGCCTGGGTCCACTGCTTGAGCTCGACCAGCACGTACGACGGCGCCCCTGTCTTCGGGTGCACACCCGCGAGCAGCGCATCAACGCGCTTGCTCGACAGCGGAAGCTGGTACTCCGCGAGCACCTCTACCTGCCCAAGGCCGGCTTCCCGGAGATCGTCCGCCAGCACCGGCAGGCTTCGCTCCCACGAGCGCCGCTCAGAATCGGCGGCACGCCGTCCAAGGGCGAAGGAGTACTGCTCCGCCAGATGCGCAGCCAACCGCCCCGCCTGTGCCTCCGACCGCAGCGATTCCGCGGACGCGCGGTACAGCAGCACCGGACTCCCCAGGCAGCACGAACTGGTCGTGCGGGTGGGGGCATGTCCGGTGAGGAAGCCCGTCGGGCCGCAGTCCTTCGCACCTTACCCACGGGAGTGCGGCATCCACAGATGTTCTGCCGGACGTGTCGTCGCGACCCATTGCTGGCCACTCTCGACCACATGGCGAACTGGTTGGACGACCGCATCTACGGCCTGCGGGGGCGCCTTACACCCGCGGACGAAGGCTCGCTCTGGCTGCTCTTCCTGGACGGGCCGCGGGGCGAGGTGATCCTGGCGTCCGCCTTCGCCGACGCGATGGCGCACGTCGATGCGCAGATGACGCGCAATCTGGTCCGCATCCTCGACCATGTCCCCGCTGTGGCGGTGCTGCTGGCGGTGCCGCGCGCGGATGGTCGGCCGCTTCCCGTCGACAGGCAACTATGGTCCGACCTCGAAGGTCACGACGCGATCCCCTTGGTCGACCTGGTTGTCGTTGGCGAAACCGACTACTGGTCGGCGCGAAGCGCCGCGGCTTAGCGGCTCGTCAGACGACGCCGCGACGCGTCACGCCTCTCGGCGATCTGCGCCCGGCTCATTCCACGGTCCGCGAGCGCAGTGCGCCTACGGTTCGGCCATGGCGTCAGACCATCCAGGTGTGCTCGGCCCCCTGCTTGCTGGGCCGCCTGCATCCGACCTGCCGGTGCCCGAGGTGGTGCTACGCATCGCGGCGGGCCGCCCGGTCCGGCCGGTTTGGCTCAACCAGCTCGGCGGCGTCACGTGCGAGATCGTGGGCGACGACGGGCACTGGTTCGTGAAGTGGGCGCCGGCGAACAGCGGCCTGGATCTGGCGGCGGAGGCAGCACGGCTCGCCTGGGCCGCGGCGTACGCGCCGGTGCCGCGCGTGCTCGACCAGGGTGCCGACACGGCTGGGTCGTGGTTGGTGACGGCCGGGCTGCCGGGCGAGACAGCGGCCAGTGACCGCTGGAAGCGAGAGCCGGGCCTGGCAGTAACAGCGATCGGGGAGGGGCTGCGCGCGCTGCACGAGGCGCTGCCAGTCGCCGAATGCCCGTTCTCCTGGTCCGCGGCCGACCGGCTGGCGTCTGCGCACGCGTGCGCTCGCCAGGACCTGCTCGACCCGGCGAGGTGGCACCCCGATCATCGCCACCTCGACGTCGACGAGGCTCTCGGTCTGCTGGCGGATGTCCCCGACGCCGACGTGCTGGTGGTCTGCCACGGCGACAGCTGCGCGCCCAACACGCTCGTGGGCGAGGACGGCCGCTGCACCGGGCACGTGGACCTCGGCCGCCTCGGCGTGGCGGATCGCTGGGCGGATCTCGCGATCGCCACCTGGAGCACCGTCTGGAACTACGGGCCCGGGTGGGAAGGCCGGCTGCTCGACGCCTACGGCGTACGACCCGATCCGGATCGCACCCGCTACTACCGGCTCCTCTGGGACCTGACGCCCTGACCGCACCACGGCACAATCGGTCGACGAGCCAGGAGGTGGCGCGCATCGCGCAGCACCCGTTCGTCGACGTTGCTCCTCGGGCACCCGATGACTGCTCTGCAGAACGATGAGTGATTCGGTCCGCCATCGTGTGGTCCAGCTGGGATGCGCGCTGCCCGAGGTCATCGCCGATGAGTCGCACGAGCCGCACGTGGCCTTCCGGGTCGGCAGCAAGAACTTTGCTTGGTACGTCGAGAACGAGCACGGCGACTGCCGGGTCGCATTGCTGGCCCGTGTGCCGCCCGGGGAGAACGCGGCTCTTGTCGCGACCGACGGGGAGCGGTTCGCGTTGCCGAAGTACGTGGCGCGCCACGGCTATGTGAGCTACTACCTCGACCTGCCCCACCGGCCGGTGGATTGGGCGGAGGTCACGGAGCTTCTCGCGGACAGCTATCGGTTGCAGGCTCCC
>DASSKL010000051.1 GCA_035690485.1 Mycobacteriales bacterium
CAGCTGGCCCATCTCGTCGGCCAGGGTCGGCTGGTAGCCCACCGCGGAGGGCATGCGGCCGAGCAGCGTCGACACCTCGGACCCGGCCTGGGTGAACCGGAAGATGTTGTCGATGAACAGCAGCACGTCTTGCTTCTGCTCGTCACGGAAGTATTCCGCCATCGTCAGCGCGGCCAGGGCGACCCGCAGCCGGGTGCCCGGCGGCTCGTCCATCTGACCGAACACCAGCGCGGTGTCCTTGAGGACGTCGGCCTCCGCCATCTCGAGGTAGAGGTCGTTGCCCTCGCGGGTGCGCTCGCCGACGCCCGCGAACACCGAGCGGCCACCGAACTGCTGCGCGACGCGGCGGATCATCTCCTGGATGACGACGGTCTTGCCGACCCCGGCGCCGCCGAACATCCCGATCTTGCCGCCGCGCACGTAGGGCGCGAGCAGGTCGATGACCTTGATGCCGGTCTCGAACATCTCGGTCCTGGGCTCGAGGTCCTCGAGCTTCGGCGCGGGCCGGTGGATCGGCCAGCGCTTCGTGACCGCGGTGTCCGGGTCGTCGAGGGACTGCCCGAGGGTGTTCCACACGTGCCCGAGCGTCTCGTCACCGACCGGGACGCTGATCGGGGCGCCGGTGTCCTCGACCGGCACGCCGCGAACCAGGCCGTCGGTGGGCTGCATCGAGATGCAGCGCACCTGGTTGTCACCGATGTGCTGCGCGACCTCGAGCGTCAGCGTCAGCGTCTCCCCGCCCAGGGTGCGGTCGACGTGCAACGCGTTGTAGATCTCGGGCATGTCGTCGGGTGCGAACTCCACGTCGACGACGGGCCCGATGACCCGGACGACGCGTCCTGCCCCGCCGGACGACGTCCCCGGGCGCTCCTGGAGCGTGGCGGTCATGTCTACTCACTTCCCTGACGGAGAGCCTCGGCGCCGCCGACGATCTCCATGATCTCTTGGGTGATCTCTGCCTGCCGCGCGGAGTTGGCCTCGCGGGTGTAGGTCTTGATGAGCTCTTCCGCGTTGTCGGTCGCCGACTTCATGGCCCGGCGCCGGGCGGCGTGCTCGCTGGCAGCCGCCTCGAGCATCGCGGAGTAGAGGCGGCTCTCGACGTAGCGCGGCAGCAGCCGGTCGAGCACGGTGTCGAGGTCGGGCTCGAACTCGTAGAGCGGCAGCGGCCCCTCGGGGGGCGGCTCGTCGGTGTACTCGACGATCAGCGGCAGCACCCGGCGGGCGACCGACCGCTGGGTCAGCGAGGACACGAACTCCGTGAAGACCAGGTGGATCTCGTCGACGCCGCCGTCGGCAGAGCCGGTCACGAACGACTCGATGAGCGCGTCGGCGACCTGCTTGGCGTCGGCGTAGGACGGGCTCTCGGAGAAGCCCGTCCACTGCCGGCTGACGTCGCGCCCCCGGAACCGGTAGTAGCCCACCGACTTTCGACCGACGAGGTAGGGCACGACCTCCTTGCCCTCGGACCGCAGCAGCGAGGAAAGCTCCTCGCCGGTGCGGATCGCGTTGGCGTTGTAGGCGCCGGCGAGCCCCCGGTCGCTCGTCACCACGAGCACCGCGGCGCGGCTCGGGTTGTCGCGCTTGGTCAGCAGCGGGTGGTCGATCGTGCTCTGGCTGGCGATGGCCGACACGACGCCGGTGATCGCCTCGGCGTAGGGCCGAGCCGCCTCCATGCGCTGCTGCGCGCGCACGATGCGCGACGCGGCGATGAGCTCGAACGCCCGCGTGATCTTCTTGGTCGACTGGACCGACCGGATCCGCTGGCGGTACTCCCGGAGTTGGGCTCCCATCGGCTAGACGGCCTCTGCCCGGGGCTGGCTCTCGCGACGGTAGGCCTGGATGGCCTCCTGGCCCACCTCGCCCGCCTCCATGGCCTCGGCCGGCGGCTCGTTGCTGGCGAGCGGCTCGCCGCTCGACGGGGCGAAGCCCTTCTTGAAGTCGGTGATGGCCACCGTCAGCGACTCGACCGTGGAGTCCTCGAGCTTTCCGGTCTGCAGGATCGAGTCGTAGATGCCCTGGTGGTGGCGGCCGACGTAGTCGAGGAACTCCGACTCGAACCGGCGGATGTCGGCGACCGGCACCTCGTCGAGCTGGCCGGTGGTGCCGGCCCAGATCGAGACGACCTGGCGCTCGACCGGGAACGGGGAGTACTGCGGCTGCTTGAGCAGCTCGACCAGCCGGCTGCCTCGCTCGAGCTGGCGCTTGGACGCCTGGTCGAGGTCGGAGCCGAACGCCGAGAACGACTCCAGCTCGCGGTACTGCGCGAGGTCGAGGCGCAACCGGCCGGCGACCGACTTCATCGCCTTGACCTGGGCGTTGCCGCCGACCCGGGAGACCGAGATGCCGACGTTGATGGCGGGGCGTACGCCGGAGTTGAACAGGTCGGTCTGGAGGAAGATCTGCCCGTCGGTGATCGAGATGACGTTGGTCGGGATGTAGGCCGAGACGTCGTTGCCCTTGGTCTCGATGATCGGCAGGCCGGTCAGCGACCCGCCGCCGAGCTCGTCGGACAGCTTCGCGCAGCGCTCGAGCAACCGCGAGTGCAGGTAGAAGACGTCGCCGGGGTAGGCCTCGCGGCCGGCCGGGCGACGCAGGAGCAGCGAGATGTTGCGGTAGGCCTCGGCCTGCTTCGACAGGTCGTCGAAGACGATCAGCGCGTGCTGGCCTTGGTACATCCAGTGCTGCGCGATGGCGGAGCCGGCGTAGGGGGCGATGTACTTGAACGCCGCGGGGAACGACGCCGGGGCGGCGACGATCGTGGTGTACTCCAGCGCCCCGGTCTCCTCGAGCGTCGAGCGCACCTGCGCGATCGTCGAGCCCTTCTGGCCGACGGCGACGTAGACACACTTGACCTGGCGCTTGGGGTCGCCGCTCTTCCAGTTGTCGCGCTGGTTGATGATCGCGTCGAGGGCGACCGCGGTCTTGCCGGTCTGCCGGTCGCCGATGATCAGCTGGCGCTGGCCGCGGCCGATGGCCGTCATCGCGTCGATCGCCTTGATGCCGGTCTGCAGCGGCTCGGTGACCGGCTGGCGGGCCATGACGTTGGGGGCCTGCAGCTCGAGCGCGCGCCGCTCGGTCGCCGGGATGTCGCCCTTGCCGTCGAGCGGGCGGCCGAGCGGGTCGACGACGCGGCCGAGGAAGCCGTCGCCCACCGCGACGGCGAGGATCTCGCCGGTACGGCGTACCTCCTGGCCCTCCTCGATGTGCTGGGCGTCGCCGAGGATGACGCAGCCGATCTCGCGGACGTCGAGGTTGAGTGCCAGCCCGAGGACTCCGCCGCTGAACTCCAGCAGCTCGTTGGTCATCGCCGAGTGCAGGCCCTCGACCCGCGCGATGCCGTCGCCGGTCTCGGTGACCACGCCGACCTCGTCACGGGTGGTGCCCGGCTCGTAGGTAGCCACGATGCTCTCGAGCGCGTCGCGGATCTCCTCCGGACGGATCGTCAGCTCGGTCAATGCGAACACTCCTTGTGTGGACTCAGACGCGGCCGGGTCGACCGGCCAGGTGACGCCTCGCGGCGTTGAGCTTGCGCAGCACGCTGGCGTCGATGAGCTCGTCACCGATGCGCACGGTCATGCCGCCGAGGATCGACGGGTCGACCACGACTTGCAGGCGCACCTCGTGCCCGAACTCCCGTGCGAGGGCGTCGGCGAGGCGGGTCTGCTGGTCGGCCGTCAGGGCGGTCGCCGTGACGACGCGGGCGACCAGCCGCGAGCGGCGCTGCGCGGCGACGGACGTGAACTCCTCGAGCACCCGCTCGATCGTGCGGCCGCGCGGGTGCAGCACGCCCTGCCTGACGAGTGCCACCGTGACCGGCGCGACCTTGCCGTCGAGCAGCCGGCGGACCAGCTCGCTCTTGCGCTCACCCGGCAGGTGGCGGTCGGTGAGAGCCGCACGCAGCGCGGGCTCACCGTCGACGATGCGCTCGAACCGGAACAGCTGGTCCTCGACCTCGTCGAGCTGCCCGCTGCGCTCCGCGCCGGTCAGCGCCGCGTCGACCGCCAGGGTCTCGAGCGAGTCGACGACGTCGCGCGACTCCGACCACCGGCGACCCGCGGCCAGCCGCACCAGCGCGACCGTGCCCGGCGTCACCTTGCCGGTCAGCAGGCTGTCGACGACGCGCACCTTGTCCTCGGCGCGCAGGCCGGGATCAGAGATCGCCCGGCGCAGCGGTCCGCTGCCGGCGACGAGGGCCGTGACGGCGAACAGCTCGTCGGACAGCTGGTGGAGGGTGGCGGCGTCGACACCGGCGGTTTCGGCCGCAAGGGCCTCCCGCAACGCTGCCAACGAGTCCCGGCTGGATCCCTGCATGACTACCGCGACGCCCCGACCTCGGCCGCCGAGGACTCGCCGATGTCGGCGATGAAGTCGTCGACCAGCCGCTGCTGCCGCGCGTCGTCACGCAACGACTCGTGCACGATCTTCTCGGTGAGCTCGAAGGCGAGCTTGCCGACCTCGCCGCGCAGCGACATCAGGATCTGCTGGCGCTCGGCGGCGAGCCGGTCGTCGAGCGCCTTGACCTGCTCCTCGCGGTAGGCCGCTGCCTCGGCGCGGGCCTGCTCGAGGATCTGCGCCCGCTCGGCGGTGGCCTCCTCACGCAGCCGCGTGACCTCGCGACGCGTCTCGGCGAGCGCCTCTTGGTACTCCTGGCGGCTGCGCTCGGCTTCCTCGCGCGCGTTGGCGGCCTCCTCCAGCTGCTGGCGGATGGCCTCCTGCCGCCGCTCGATCGCCGCGGAGATCGGCGGCAGGATCTTCTTCCAGAGGATCCAGAGCACGACGAGGAAGCACAGCAGCTCGAAGAAGAACGTGCCGTTGGGGATGAGGAAGTTGTTGGTGCTCTCGCCCTTGGCGGCGAGCACGAGACCAGGGTGCATGAGCAATCAGCTCACTTGCCGAGGACGAAGACGAACAGCGCGGCGAACGCCAGGTTGATGAAGTACGCCGCCTCGACCAGGCCGACGGTCAGGAAGAACTGACCGGTCAGCTGGCCCTGCGCCTCGGGCTGCCGCGCGATGCCGCTGATCAGCGCGTTACCGGCGAGACCGTCACCGATACCGGCGCCGATCGCACCGCCGCCGAGCGCGAGGCCACCACCGACGAGACCGCCCGCGGTTGCGATCGCACTGTTGAGGTCGTGTACAGCCACTGCTACTCCTTGGGGACGGGACGGCTTCTCGTCGAGCGCGTCTCGGTGCTGGTCGGGGTCAGTGCTCCTCGGCGACGGCGAAACCGAAGTAGAGGATCGTGAGGAACGCGAAGATAAAGGCCTGGATCGGGAAGATCAGCCCGGCGTCGAAGAGCTTCCAGATCACGTTGGCCGGGCCGTAGAGCCAGAACCACGACACCGGCAGCAGCGAGATCACCGCCAGCATGATGCCGCCGGCGAGGACGTTGCCGAACAGACGCAGGGAGAGCGAGAGCGGGTTGACCAGCTGCTCGATGATCAGGACCGGGCGGCGGATCGCCGGCTGCGCCGTGAACCAGTCGGTGACGTAGCGGCGGCCCTTGCGCTTGATGCCGAGCGAGATGTAACCGATCATCACCGCGAGCGTCAGCGCGAACGTCAGGTTGGTGTCGGAGGTAGGCGGTGGCAGCCGCTCCGGGTGGTGGCCGGACGGCAGCCACTCGAACCAGTTGGCGAACAGGATGAAGAAGAACAGCGAGAAGCCCATCGGCACCAGCCAGGAGGGCACCTCGTGGCCGACGGCGTCGCGGACGTAGGTGCGCACCTGGGTGAGCACGGTCTCGACGACGACCTGCATCTTGCCGGGGACCTCGCTGCTGGCGACCCGGGCCACGAGATACATCACCAGCACGGTCACGAACGAGGCGATCGCCGTCGTGTACATCGTGTCGATGTTGAAGGTCATGCCGAGGAAGTGGAACTGCGGGTGGACGCCGACGTCGATCGACCCGGCCGCCAGCACCTGCCCGGTCGCCGCAGTCATGGCCGGATCACCCGGCGCAGCGGCGGCGCGACCATGAGCACCATGACCAGCTGGAACACCATGAGCCCGACGAAGACCGTCCAGCCCATCGGCCGGTAGGCGAGGGCGACGAGGAAGGCGATCAGCGTCATCAGCCCCAGACGGCGGGCCGAGGAGGTCACCGCCGGGCCCCGCCAGCGCTCGCCGGCCTGCTGGGTGCCGTCGACGAGCTTCTCGGTGTCGGTCCAGAGCCGGCGGGAGTTCCAGCCGCCGAGCGCCAGCCCAGCGCAGATGAACAGGCCGGCGAGTGGGTAACCGGTCAGTGCGCAGGCAATAACGGCCGCAGTCCCGACGAGTGCTGCCAGGACCAGAGCGAAGCGGTAGCCGCGCGCGACGGCGCTCCACTGAGCGTCGAGGGCCACGATCAGTCCTTCGGCTTTGGCGCCCCCCTGCTGGGGCGTCTGAGGGGGTCGTGCGGGGTCAGGGCGCAGGGCCTGCTGACGCGTCCGAGGATACCTGCAGCGCCGAACAACGGTGCGGCGGGGTCGGTGCCGTGACGCACCCCACCGCGCGCGTGGGAAGGGAGCGCCCGCTCAGTGTCGGCGAGCGGCGAGCAGCGCCGGCAGGCGGCTCGCGACGAGCAGCACGACGGCGACCGCGCCCCCGATCGAGAGCACCAGAGCCGGGCCGCCGGTCAGCGCGATCGCGACCGCGGCACCGGCCAGCAGGGCGGTCCAGAAATACATGATCACGACCGCCCGCCGCTGCGAGTGGCCGATCTCCAGCAGCCGGTGATGCAGGTGGGCCTTGTCCGGCGAGAACGGCGAGCGCCCGGCCCGGGTCCGGCGCACGACCGCGAGCAGCAGGTCGACGACCGGGATCGCCAACAACCCCAGCGGCAACAGCAGCGGCAGCAGGGCCGGGCCGAGCTCGAAGCTGGTGACCGCGCTCGCATCGAGCTGGCCGGTGAGGCTGACCGTCGCCGCGGCGAGCATCAGCCCCAGCAGCATCGACCCGGAGTCGCCCATGAACACCCGGGCCGGGTTGAAGTTGTGCGGGAGGAACCCGATGCACGCGCCCGCGAGCACCGCGGTGATCAGCGTCGGCGGGGTGGCCCGGTCGAGGTGGTGCACGACCGACAGCTCGTAGGAGTAGGTGAAGTAGGCGAGCGCGGCGATCGCGACAACGCCGGCGGCGAGCCCGTCGAGACCGTCGATGAAGTTGACCGCGTTGACGGTGAGCACGACGAGCAGCACGGTCGCCGGGACGCCGACCTCGGGAGTGAGCACGAGCGTGCCGTAGCGCGGCACCGGCAGGTAGAGCAGCTGCAGGCCCTGGAGCACCATGACGCCCGCCGCGAGCACCTGGCCCGCGAGCTTGGTCAGCGCGTCGAGACTCCACTTGTCGTCGACCGCCCCGAGCAGCACGAGCAGCCCGCCGCCCATGAGCACCCCGCGGGCCTCGGACGTGGTGAAGATCCGCTGCAGGGTCGGCAACCGGCTCGCCACGAGCAGGCCGGCGGCGACTCCGGCGTACATCGCCAGGCCG
Source organism: Mycobacteriales bacterium (assembly GCA_035690485.1). Classification (NCBI taxonomy): domain Bacteria; kingdom Bacillati; phylum Actinomycetota; class Actinomycetes; order Mycobacteriales; species Mycobacteriales bacterium. The sequence goes on from DASSKL010000051.1 coordinate 7,476, forward strand.
CCGAGGCGCGGCGTCGGGATCACGTGGACGTCGCGCTCGCGGACCTCGGTGAAGGCGCCGATGGACAGGGCTATGCGGCGGGCGACCGGCGTGAACACGTAGGCGACCGCCGCGACGACCGCCGCGGTGAGGACGTATTCACGCACCGGTCTAGGACAGCGGGTAGGCCGGGTGGGCCTGCACCAGGGCGGAGACGCCCCGGCGGATCTCCTCGGCGGCGCTGCCGTCGCTGTCGCGCACGGCCCGGCCGAGCAGCGACGCGATCTCCTTCATGTCGCCCTCGGTCATGCCCTGGGTGGTGACCGACGGCGTGCCGACCCGCACGCCGGAGGTGACCATCGGCGGCTCGGGGTCGAACGGGATGGCGTTCTTGTTGAGCACGATGCCCGCGGCGCCGCAGCGGGCCTCGGCGTCGCGGCCGGAGACGCCGGCCTCGCGCAGGTCGATGAGCGACAGGTGCGTGTCGGTGCCGCCGGACACCGGCCGCAGCCCTTCGGCCGCGAGCCCGTCGGCCAGCGCCTGGCAGTTGAGGATGACCTGGCGCGCGTAGGCCTGGTAGGCCGGCTGCAGCGCCTCCTTCAGCGCCACCGCCTTCGCCGCGACGGCGTGCATGAGCGGCCCGCCCTGGCTGAACGGGAACACCGCCTTGTCGATGCGCTGGGCCAGGTCTTGCTTGCAGACGATCATGCCGCCGCGCGGGCCGCGCAGCACCTTGTGGGTGGTGAAGCTGACGACGTCGGCGTAGGGAACCGGGCTCGGGATCGCCTTGCCCGCGACGAGCCCGATGAAGTGGGCGGCGTCGACGAGCAGCCACGCGCCGACCTCGTCGGCGATCGCGCGGAAGGCGGCGTAGTCGATGAGCCGGGGGTACGCCGTCGCGCCACAGATGATCATCTTCGGCCGGTGCTGCAGCGCGAGGGCACGCACTTCGTCGTAGTCGATCAGCTCGGTGTCCTCGCGCACGCCGTAGGGCACCACGTCGAACCACTTGCCCGAGAAGTTGACCTTGCTGCCGTGGGTGAGGTGGCCGCCGTGCGGCAGGCTCATCGCGAGCACCGTGTCGCCCGGCGCGAGCAGCGCGGCGTAGACCGCGAAGTTGGCCTGGGCGCCGGAGTGCGGCTGGAGGTTGGCGTGCTCGCAGCCGAAGAGCTCCTTGGCGCGGGCGATGCCGATCTCCTCGGCCCGGTCGACGACCTCGCAGCCGCCGTAGTAGCGCTTGCCGGGGTAGCCCTCGGCGTACTTGTTCGACAGCGTCGAGCCGAGTGCCGCGAGCACTGCCGGAGAGGTGAGGTTCTCACTGGCGATCAGCTGCAGCCCGCCGCGCAGCCGGTCGACCTCGTCGAGCAGGACCCGCGCGATCTCGGGGTCTTCTGCCTGCAGGGCCCGGAAGTCGGGCCCCCAGAACGGCATGTCACTCATCGCGTGGTCTCCCCGGTCGCGCGGTCGCTTCACTCTAGTGCTCCGGCGCCGACCGGCGGGCCGCGCCGCTCAGGCCTCGACCGGCGGGTCCTCGTCGTCGTGGACCCACAGGACTTCGCGCAGCCGCTCGGTCGAGATCGCGCCGCGCCGCAGCACCCGGGGCGTGCCGCCCGTGACGTCGACGATCGTGCTGGGCTCCGAGCCGGCGCACGGCCCGCCGTCGAGGTAGACGTCGACGGAGTCGCCGAGCTCCTTCTGCGCCTGCTCGGCGTCGAGGGCCGCCGGCATGCCGCTGCGGTTGGCGCTGGAGACGGCCATCGGCCCGGTCTCGCGCAGCACGTCGAGCGCGATGGGGTGGTCGGGCATGCGGACGGCGACCGTGCCGCGGGCGTCGCCGAGGTCCCAGGCGAGGTGCGGCGTGTGCCGCAGCACGAGGGTCAGCGCGCCGGGCCAGAACGCGTCGACGAGCTGGCGGGCCTCCTCGGGGAGCCGGTCGGCGACGGCGTAGAGCGCGTCGCGGGAGGCGACCAGCACGGGCACCGGCATGTCGCGGCCGCGGCCCTTGGCCCGCAGCAGCTTGCCGACCGCCTCGGGCGAGAACGCGTCGGCGCCGATGCCGTAGACCGTGTCGGTCGGCATGACGACCAGGGCGCCGCGGCGTACGGCGCTCGCGGCAACCTTGATGCCGGCCTCGCGCTCCATGTCGTCGGAGCAGTCGTAGACGAGGTTCACGCCGCCGCCTCCACCCGCCGGACGGCGGTCACGAACCGCGGCCGCCCGGTCAGGTCGCGGTGGTCGGCCACGTCGGTCCAGTGGTCCGCCGGGAAGAGCGCGGGAGCGGTGTCGCCCTGCCCGTCGGAGTGCTCGGCCGCGAGGACGCCGCCGGGGCGCAGCAGCCGGCGGCCGGTGCGCTCGACGACCCGCAGGACGTCGAGCCCTTCGCCGCCCGCCCACAGCGCGCTGCCGGGGTCGTGGTCACGGACCTCCGGGTCGACGCGGTCGCGCTCGTCGTCACCCACGTAGGGCGGGTTGCTGACGACGAGGTCGAAGAGGCCGTCGAGACCGTGCAGCGCGTCGGCGGCGTCGGCGAGGTGCAGGCGGACCCGTTCCTCGCCGGCGACGTTGCGCCGCAGCCAGGAGTAGGCCAGCGGCTCGCGCTCGACCGCATGCACCCGGGCACCCGCGTGCTCGTCGACGATCGACAGCGCGATCGCGCCGCTGCCCGCGCACAGGTCGGCGACCAGCGGGCGGTCGCAGTGCCGCAGGGCCTGCAGGCACCACTCCACGAGCACCTCGGTCTCCGGCCTCGGCACGAAGACACCCGGCCCGACGGCGAGCTCGAGCCGGCGGAAACCAGCGACCCCGGTGACGTGCTGCAGCGGCTCCCGGGCGGCGCGGCGAGCGACCACCTCGGCGTAGCGCTCGGCCTGGCGGGCGTCGAAGCCGCGAGCCAGCCCGACCTTGCCGCGCTCGATGCGCAGCACGTGGGCGGCCAGCTCGATGGCGTCCTGGCGCGGCGACGACACGCCCGCGGCGGCCAGCCGGGCCTCGGCGGCGGCGAGATGGCTGCGCAGGTCGAGCAGCTCCCCGGTCTCGACCGGCGCCGTGTCAGTCGCCATGCGTGCCCACCCCTGCCACCTCCGCCTGCGCTAGCTTGCTGTCGTTGTCGGCGTCGACCAGCGCCTGGATCAGCGCGTCGAGGTCGCCGTCGAGCACCTGGTCGAGGTTGTAGGCCTTGTAGCCGACCCGGTGATCGGAGATCCGGTTCTCCGGGAAGTTGTAGGTGCGCACCCGCTCCGACCGGTCGACCGTGCGCACCTGGCTGCGCCGCTCGGCGGCGGCGGCGGCATGCGCCTCCTCCTCGGCTGCCGCGAGGAGCCGGGCGCGCAGGATGCGCAGCGCCTGCTCCTTGTTCTGCAGCTGGCTCTTCTCGTTCTGGCAGGAGACGACGATGCCGGTCGGGAGGTGCGTGATGCGTACGGCGGAGTCGGTGGTGTTGACGCTCTGCCCGCCGGGGCCGCTGGAGCGGTAGACGTCGATGCGCAGGTCGTTCGGGTCGATCGTGACGTCGACCTCCTCGGCCTCCGGCATCACCAGCACGCCGGCCGCGCTGGTGTGGATGCGACCCTGCGACTCGGTGACGGGCACCCGCTGCACCCGGTGCACGCCGCCTTCGTACTTCAGCCGGCTCCAGGTGCCGCCTGCGCGCGCGCGGACGGCGATCGTCGCGTCCTTGTAGCCGCCGAGGTCGGACTCGACGGCGTCGAGGACCTCGGTCTTCCAGCCCTGCCGCTCCGCGTAGCGGAGGTACATCCGCACCAGGTCGCCGGCGAACAGCGCCGACTCCTCGCCGCCCTCCCCCGCCTTGACCTCGAGGATGACGTCCTTGTCGTCGTTCGGGTCCTTAGGCAGCAGCAGGTGCCGCAGCCGCCCGGCGACCTCGTCGCGCTGCGCCTCCAGCGTGATCACCTCGTCGGCGAACGACGCGTCGTCGGCGGCCAGCTCCTGCGCCGTGGCGATGTCGCCGTCGAGCGACTGCAGGCTGCGTACGGCGTCGACGACGGGGCCGAGCTCGGCGTAACGGCGGCCGAGCGTGCGCGCCCGCGACCCGTCGGCGTGCACCGACGGGTCGGCGAGCTGCCGCTCCAGGTCGGCGTACTCCGCAAGCAGGTCGTCGTACAACGGGCTTCTTCTCTCCGAACGGCTTCGTCCCCGGACACGGCAACGGCGCCGGCTCCAGGGCTCACCCCTGAGACCGGCGCCGTCGGACAGCTAGCTGGCGGATGCCTTCTTGCCGTAGCGCTTCTCGAACTTGTCGACGCGACCGCCGACGTCGAGGATCTTCTGCTTGCCCGTGTAGAACGGGTGGCACTGCGAGCAGACCTCGGCGTGGATGACGCCGCCGGACGCGGTGCTGCGGGTCGTGAACGAGTGACCGCAGGAGCAGACGACCTGCGTCTCGCGGTAGTCGGGGTGGATGTCGGGCTTCACAAGCTCTCCTCGAGTCTGGCGGTCGCCGGGTCGCCTCCTGGCGTGAACCGGTCCCGCGCTCTCAGTGTGCCATCGGTGCAACGCGCCGGTGGGCGACGGTATGCCGGGCCGGCCGGCGGGTCAGTCCTGCGGCACCGGCGAGGTCTGCTGCACCTGCAGCAAGAACTCGTAGTTGCTGTGGGTCTGCTTCATCTTCTCGAGCAGCAGCTCGAGCGCCTGCTGCATGTCGAGCGCGTGCAGCACCCGCCGCAGCTTCCAGACGATCTGGAGCTCCTCGGGCGACATGAGGATCTCCTCCTTGCGGGTGCCGGAGGCGTCGACATCGACGGCCGGGAAGATCCGCTTGTCGGCGAGCTTGCGGTCGAGCTTCAGCTCCATGTTGCCGGTGCCCTTGAACTCCTCGAAGACCACTTCGTCCATGCGCGAGCCGGTCTCGACGAGCGCGGTGGCGAGGATCGTCAGCGAACCGCCGTTCTCGATGTTGCGCGCCGCCCCGAAGAACCGCTTGGGCGGGTAGAGCGCGGTGGAGTCGACACCACCGGACAGGATGCGCCCGCTCGCCGGCGCGGCGAGGTTGTAGGCGCGGCCGAGCCGGGTGATCGAGTCGAGCAGCACGACGACGTCGTGACCGAGCTCGACCAGGCGCTTGGCCCGTTCGATCGACAGCTCCGCGACGATCGTGTGGTCCTCGGCGGGGCGGTCGAACGTCGAGGCGATGACCTCGCCCTTGACCGACCGCTGCATGTCGGTGACCTCCTCCGGCCGCTCGTCGACGAGGACGACCATGAGGTGGCACTCGGGGTTGTTCTTGGTGATGGCGTTGGCGATCGCCTGCAGCACCATCGTCTTGCCCGCCTTCGGCGGGGACACGATGAGGCCGCGCTGGCCCTTCCCGATCGGGGCGATGAGATCGATGATCCGGGTCGTCATGATCGCCGGATCGGTCTCGAGCCGCAGCCGGTCCTGCGGGTACAGCGGCGTCAGCTTGCTGAAGTCGACCCGGTTGCGGGCGTCGTCGGGGCTCATCCCGTTGACCGTGTCGAGGCGGACCAGCGCGTTGAACTTCTCGCGCCGCTCGCCCTCCCGCGGCTGGCGGACGGCGCCGGTGACCGCGTCACCCTTGCGCAGGCCGTTCTTGCGCACCTGGGCCAGCGAGACGTAGACGTCGTTGGGCCCGGGCAGGTAGCCGCTGGTCCGGACGAAGGCGTAGTTGTCGAGGACGTCGAGGATGCCGCCCACCGGGATGAGAACGTCGTCCTCGGTGATCAGCGGCTCGCTGTCGCCACCGAACCGCTCGCGGGTGCGGCCCCGCCGGTCGCGGTAGCGGCCCCGGCGGCGGCGAGCGCCACCCTCGCCGTCGTCGTCGCGTCCGTTGGCGTACTGGTCGCGGCCGTCCTGCTGGCGCGCGCCGCCCTCGCGATCGTCACGCGCACGATCGTCACGCGGTCGGTCGTCGGCCGGCCGCTCGTCGGTGCGCTCCTCGCGGGAGCGCTCGTCGCCTCGCTGGTCGCCGGGACGGCCGTTGGCCCGCTGCTCGCGGACGCGGTCGTCACGACGGGGCTCGCGGCGCGGCGCCGTGTCGTCGTCGCGCGACCGCTCGGGGCGGCGCTCGTCGTGGCCGTTGTTCTCGGACCGGTCCCGCTGCTCGTGGCTGCGGTGCTCGGGAGTCGAGCGCTCGGTGTTGCGCTCCTCGGCGCTGCGGTAGTCGCTGCGGTGCTCGGTGGTCTGGTGCTCGGCCGCGCCGTTGCTCGGCGCGTGGCCGTTGGGGGTCGCGGCCGGGACCGGCTCGATGGTGTCGGCGGTCCGCTGGCGGTCGACCGGCGCGGCGCCGGTGCCGCCGCCCTGCCGCTCCTGGATCGCGGCGATCAACTGGCTCTTGCGCAGGCGCGCGGTGCCACTGATGCCGAGTCCGGCGGCCATCTCCTGCAGCTCCGGAAGGAGCATCGATGCCAGCCCGCGACCGCGGCGCGGCCGGGCGGTCGACTCGCCCTGGTCGGAGGAGTCACCGGCCGACTGGTTCGGCAGGAGTTCGGTGGTGTCGCTCAAATCGGGTCCTTCCCTGCGACGGCTCACCGCGTCAGAGATGCGCTGGTGGCCAGGTGGAGAGCGACCGGCGCTGGTACGCCGGATGTTCACCCGCCGCGGTCGCGACGGGGAGTCAGAGGGGTAGCACGGTCACACCGACATCACGTGGGGACGCTGTGCTGCTCCTACGTTATCGGTCGCCGCTCACCCGGGCAACAACATCCCCCACAAAGAGTGACGGGTGTCGGCGGTGTGAACCGGACCGGCGAGCGGCGCCCGGGCACCTCGTGAGGCCGAGCCTGCGGCCGGTCATTGATGGACAACGTTCGCGGCCCGCGGCGCATTCCGCGCCACTCGCGCGCCTCGCTCTCGCGCGTCCACCCTCGCCAGGGCGGGACGTCAGCCGACCCGAGCACCCGCGGTGTCGACGGCGAGCGCCCGAGGCGCCCAGCGGTGCCCGGCCAGCGCGATCGCCCGCTCGTGCCCCTCCACGGGTCCGAGCACGAGCACGGTCGGGCCGGAACCCGAGACGACCGCGGCATGTCCCTGTGCCCGCAGCCGCTGCACGAGCTCCGTCGTACGCCGCAACGAGGCCGCTCGGTAGGACTGGTGCAGGCGGTCCTCGGTCGCGTCGAGCAGCAGCTCGGGCCGCCGGCCGAGGGCCTCGACGAGCAGCGCGGCCCGGCCGGCGTTGGCCGCCGCATCGGCGTGAGGGACCTGGTCGGGCAGGACCGTGCGGGCGTGCGCGGTCGACGACTTCTCGTCGGGCACGAACACCAGCGGCGCGATCGACGGATGGACCGGCAGCCGGACGGCACGGGGTCCGCCGTCGTCGTACCAGGCGACGGTCAGGCCGCCGAGCAGGGCGGCGGCGACGTTGTCGGGGTGGCCTTCCATCTCGGTGGCCAGCCGCAGGGCGGCGGTGTCGTCGAGGGCGCGGTCCACCACGAGCGCTCGAGCGGCCACGATGCCGGCGACGATCGCCGCCGCCGACGAGCCGAGGCCGCGCCCGTGCGGGATGCGGTTGTCGCAGCGCAGCTCGAGACCCGGTGGCTGGGCGCCGAGCACGTCGAAGGCGGCCCGCATCGCGCGCACCACCAGATGTCCCTCGTCGCAGTCCAGGTCGGCGGCGCCCTCCCCCGCCGCGTCGACGGACAGTCCCCCCGCGCCGACCCGGACGGTCACCTCGTCGTAGAGGCCCAGCGCGAGCCCGAGCGCGTCGAAGCCCGGCCCGAGGTTGGCGCTCGACGCCGGCACCCGCACTCGTACCGGCGTGGTCGCGAAGGACAGGCTCACAGACCCAGCGCCTCCGCGGCCGCGTCGGACTTCGCGGGGATCGTGGTCGGTGCGGGTGCGCCGGCGATCGCCCACTCGGGGTCCTTGAGCCCGTTGCCGGTGACCGTGCACACGACCCGCAGGCCGGCGGCGAGCGTGCCTTCGGCCCGCGCCTTGAGCAGGCCCGCGACGCTGGCCGCGCTGGCCGGCTCGACGAACACGCCCTCCTCGCGCGCGAGCAGCCGGTAGGCCGCGAGGATGTCGCGGTCGGTGACCGCCTCGATCGCGCCCCCGGACTCGTCGCGGGCGGTGAGCGCCTGCTGCCACGAGGCCGGGTTGCCGATCCGGATCGCGGTCGCGATGGTCGAGGGCTTCGCGACCGGCTTGCCGGCCACGATCGGCGCGGCGCCGGCGGCCTGGAAGCCGCGCATGACGGGGCGGCGGGTGGCCGGGCCGAAGTCGGCGTACTCGCAGAATCCCTTCCAGTACGCCGTGATGTTGCCGGCGTTGCCGACCGGCAGGCAGTGCACGTCGGGTGCGTCGCCGAGCATGTCGACGATCTCGAACGCCGCCGTCTTCTGCCCTTCGATGCGGAACTGGTTGACCGAGTTGACGAGGCTGACCGGGTAGTGGTCGGCGAGCTCGCGGGCGAGGTCGAGGCAGTTGTCGAAGTTGCCGTCGACCTGCAGCAGCCTCGCGCCGTGGACGAGCGCCTGGGCCAGCTTGCCCATCGCGATCTTGCCGCTGGGGACGAGGACCGCGCAGATCATGCCGGCGCGTACGGCGTAGGCCGCGGCCGAGGCGCTCGTGTTGCCGGTCGAGGCGCAGATGACGGCTTTCGCGCCCTCCTCGGCGGCCTTGCTGATCGCCATCGTCATGCCGCGGTCCTTGAAGGACCCGGTCGGGTTCGCGCCCTCGACCTTCAGCCACACGTCGCAGCCGGTGCGCTCGGACAGCCGGGCGGCGGGCACCAGCGGGGTGCCCCCCTCGCTCAAGGTGACCACCGGCGTCGCGTCGCTGACCGGCAGCCGCTGGCGGTACTCCTCGATGATCCCGCGCCACAGGTGGGTCACGTCGCCTGCTCTCCCTCGACCCGCATGACACTGGCGACGGCCCGGACGACGTCGAGCCGGCGCAACCCCTCGACCGTCGCGGACAGTGCCGCGTCGCTGGCGACGTGGGTCACCAGCGTCAGGCTCGCGTCGTCGCCGTGCCCCTCCTGGCGCACGGTCAGGATCGACACGTCGTGCACCGCGAACGCCTGCGCGACGCTCGCCAGCACGCCCGCCTTGTCGGCGACGTCGATCCGCACGTGGTAGCGGGTCTCGGTCTCCCCCATGGGCGCGACCCGCAGGTCGGCGTAGGCCGAATCGCCCGCGCCACGCGCACCGGAGAGCCGGTTGCGGGCGACCGTCACGAGGTCGCCGAGAACGGCGCTGGCCGTCGGGGCACCGCCGGCGCCGCGGCCGTAGAACATCAGCGAACCGGCCGCGTCGGCCTCGACGAAGACGGCGTTGTACGCCTCGCGGACGGTCGCGAGCGGGTGGCTGCGCGGGATCATCGCCGGGTGCACGCGCACGCTGACGCTGCGCCCGTCGCGGCCGCGCTGGGCGATCGCGAGCAGCTTGACGACGCTGCCCATCTCCCGGGCGCTGGCCACGTCGGCGGCGGTCACGTCGGTGATGCCCTCGCGGTGCACGTCGGCCCCGGTGACCCGGGTGTGGAAGGCCAGCCCGGCGAGGATCGCCGCCTTGGCCGCGGCGTCGAAACCCTCGATGTCGGCCGAGGGGTCGGCCTCCGCGTAGCCGAGCGCCTGCGCCTCCTCGAGCGCCTCGGCGAAGCCGGCACCCGACTCATCCATGCGGGTCAGGATGTAGTTGGTGGTGCCGTTGACGATGCCCAGCACGCGGGTGACCCGGTCGCCTGCGAGCGACTCGCGGATCGGCCGCAGGATCGGGATGGCACCGGCGACCGCGGCCTCGTAGTACAGGTCGGCGTCGCCCTTACGGGCCGCCTCGTGCAGTGCGGCCCCGTCCTCGGCGAGCAGCGCCTTGTTGGCGCTGACGACCGAGGCGCCCCGCGCGAAGGCGCCGAGCATCAGGCTGCGCGCCGGCTCGATGCCCCCGATGACCTCGACGACCACGTCGACGTCGTCGCGCGCGACGAGGCCGGCGGCGTCGGTGGTGAACAGTGACCGGTCGGCCGGCAGGTCGCGGTTGCGGTCGGGGCGGCGTACGGCGATGCCGGCGAGATCGAGCGGAGCGCCGACGCGGTGGGCCAGGTCGTCGCGGTGCGCGTGCAGGAGGCGTACGACCTCGCTGCCGACCACCCCGCAGCCGAGCAACGCGACCTTCACCGGCCGGCTCACGCGGCTTCCCGGTGGATGCATCGCAAGGCGAAAGGGAGCGATGCGCGCCCGGAGGGCACGTGAGCGAGCGACAACGCAGCGGGGGGCCGCCCGGGAGTCGCGTTCATGCGTCGGCGTCCAGGCGCAGGAGGTCGTCCTCGGTCTCGCGTCGCACGATCACCCGGGCCCGCCCGTCGCGGACCGCGATCACCGGCGGGCGCGGGACGTGGTTGTAGTTGCTGGCCATCGATCGGTGGTAGGCACCGCTCGCCGGCACGGCGATGAGGTCGCCGGCGGACAGGTCGCCCGGCAGCATCGTCTCCTTGACGACGATGTCGCCGGACTCGCAGTGCTTGCCGGACACCGTCACCCGCCGTCCCTCCGCGGTCGACGCCCGGGAGGCGATCACCGCCATGTAGTGCGCGCCGTAGAGAGCGGTGCGGATGTTGTCGCTCATGCCCCCGTCGACGCTGACGTAGGTGCGCAGGCCGGCGAGCTCCTTGATGGTGCCCACCTCGTAGACAGTGATCGTCGTCGGCCCGGCGATCGCGCGGCCGGGCTCGACGGCGAGGCGAGGCAGCGGGTAGCCGGCCGCCGCACACTCCTTGCTGACGACGGCGGTGAGCCGCTCGACGAACTCGTCGACGGGCAGGGGGGCGTCCTCAGTCGTGTAGGCGATGCCGGGGCCCCCGCCGAGGTTGAGCTCGGGCAGCTCGACCTCGTGCTCGTCGCGGATGGCGGTCAGCAGGCCGACCATGCGGTGCGCCGCCAGCGCGAACCCCTGCGTGTCGAAGATCTGCGAGCCGATGTGCATGTGCAGACCGACGAGCTCCAGCGACGGCAGCTTCACGACCCGGCGCACGGCCTCGGCCGCCGCTCCCCCGGCCAGCGAGAAACCGAACTTCTGGTCCTCCTGGCCGGTCGCGACGTACTCGTGGGTGTGCGCCTCGACGCCGGGCGTGACCCGCACGACGACCCGCTGCCGGACGCCCATCTCCTCGGCCAGCGCGGCGACCCGCGCGATCTCCTCGAACGAGTCGAGGGCGAACCGCCCCACCGAGTAGGCGAGACCGCGGCGGATCTCCGCGCTCGACTTGTTGTTGCCGTGGAAGATCAGGCGCTCGGCCGGGAAGTCGGCCTTCTGCGCGACGGCCAGCTCACCACCGGTCGAGACGTCGAGCGACAGCCCCTCGTCGGCGACCCAACGCGCGACCGCCGTACACAGAAATGCCTTGCCCGCGTAGTAGACGTCGCCGCCGGGCAGCGCCTGCCGCCACGCCCGGCACCGGGCGCGGAAGTCGTCCTCGTCGAGGACGTAGGCCGGGGTGCCGAACTTCTCGGCGATGTCGCGGACGTCGAGGCCGCCGACGTGGAGCACGCCGTCGACCCGGCGCGCCGTGCGCGGCCAGACGTCGGGCTCGAGGTCACCGACCTCGGGGAGGGTGGTCATGCCCGGTCACATCCGCTCCGGCGCCGACACGCCGAGCAGGCCGAGTCCGTTGGCCAGCACGGTGCGGGTCGCCTCGCACAGCCACAGCCGTGCACGAGTCAGGTCGGTCGCTTCCTCGTCGCCCATGGGCAGCACCCGGCAGGCGTCGTAGAAGCGGTGGTAGGTGCCGGCGAGCGCCTCGAGGTAGCGGGCGACCCGGTGCGGCTCGCGCAGCTCCGCGGCGCCGGCGACCACCCGCGGGAACTCGCCGAGCGCGCCGAGCAGGTCGGCCTCGCGCTCGTGGTCGAGCAGCTGCGGGCGGAAGTCGTCGCCCTTGCGTACGCCGATCTCGTCGGCGTTGCGCAGCAGGGAGGCGATGCGGGCGTGGGCGTACTGCACGTAGAAGACCGGGTTGTCGTTGGTCTGCCGGGTGATCTCGGCGAGGTCGAGAGTGAGCGGCGAGTCGTAGGAGGAGCGGGCGAGCGAGTAGCGGGCGGCGTCGACGCCGACCGCGTCGACGAGCTCGTCGAGGGTGACCACGTTGCCGGCCCGCTTGCTCATGCGCACCGGTTCGCCGTCGCGGACGAGGTTGACCAGCTGGCCGATGAGAACCTCGATGTTGGTGTCGGGGTCGTCGCCCGCGCAGGCGGCCAGGGCCTTGAGCCGGCCGACGTAGCCGTGGTGGTCGGCGCCGAGCATGTAGACGCAGCGCTCGAACCCGCGTTCGCGCTTGTTGATGTAGTAGGCGGCGTCGGCGGCGAAGTAGGTCTTCTCGCCGTCGCTCTTGACCAGCACGCGGTCCTTGTCGTCGCCGAACTCGGTGGTGCGCAGCCAGATCGCGCCGTCCTGGTCGTAGACGTGGCCCTGGCGGCGCAGCTCGTCGAGGGCGTGCTCGACGGCGCCGGTCTCGTGCAGCGTGCGCTCCGAGAACCACACGTCGAACTCCACGCCGAACCGCTCGAGGCTCTGGCGCATCTCCTCGAGCATCACCCGGTAGCCGGCCTCGCGGAACCGCTCGGTGGCCTCCTGCTCCGGGGCCTCGAGGATGCCCGGCTCCTGGGCGACCACCTGCCGGGCGACGTCGGCGACGTAGGCCCCGCCGTAGCCGTCCTCGGGCGCCGGGCGCCCGTGCGCGGCGGCGTACACCGACTCGCCGAACCGCTGCATCTGCACGCCGGCGTCGTTGACGTAGTGCTCGGCGGTGACGTCGGCGCCGGCCGCCTCGAGCAGGCGGCGCAGCGAGTCACCGACCGCGGCCCAGCGGGTGTGCCCGAGATGGACCGGGCCGGTCGGGTTGGCGGAGACGAACTCCAGGTTGATGCGCAGCTTGGCGAGCGTGTCGCTGGTGCCGTAGGTGTCGCCGGCCACGACCACCGTGCGGGCGATCTCGCCGAGCGCCGACTCGTCGAGCCGGATGTTGAGGAAGCCGGGTCCGGCTACCTCGACGCTGGCGACACCGGGGCTCTTGCGCAGCTCGGCAGCGAGAAGCTCGGCGACCTCACGCGGCGGCCGGCCGGCGGGCTTGGCGAGCTGCATCGCGACGTTGGTGGCGTAGTCGCCGTGCTCCTTGACCTTGGGCCGCTCTACGGTCACCGTCTCCGGCAGGGGTACGGCGAGCGCGCCGGCGTCGACGGCAGCCCGGACCGCCGCGACGACGGCGTCCGAGAGCTCCGCCGGGGTCACGCATTCGAGGCTATCGCAGGGAAAGCGCTGCTCAGGCGCGGCGAGAAGCGGCCCGGACCCGCCGCTAGAGACCCTTCGGGAAGTTGTACGACGCCGGCGGCTTGGGCAGGTTGCCCTTGGCGCCGTAGACGATGGCGATCTCCTCGTGCGGCTTCAGCGCGATCTCACCGGGGTCGCCCTCGTAGGGCACGCCGTCGACCGCGAACGCGATCTCGTGACTGCCGTCGGCGCACAGGCCGCCGACGCAGGTGGAGCTCAGCCGTACGCCCCACTCGGTGAACAGCTGGCCAAGGGTGAACTTCGCGTTGCGCTCGGCCTCCACGTGCAGGACGCCGTCGGGGGTGTGCGTGTGCAGCGGCGAGATGGCCACCGCCTGACCGTTCTTGAACACGATGCCGATGTCGGCGGGCACCGTGACCGGCTTGCCGTCATCGATGATGTCGAGGTGCGCGTGGTAGTGCACCAGCGTCTTTTCCGAGGTGAACGCCGGGAGGCCGGCGGCGTCGACGTACTTGGCGTTGTCGTGCATCGGCGCCGGCCACGGCGGCGGGGTGGTGCGTAGGTCGACCGTCGTCGTGGCCTCGTGCTTCTGTGCCTGCTCGGCCTTGCCTGGCTGGACCGGCTTCGGCCCCCCGCACGCGGCGGCGGTGGAAGCGAGCAGGGCGGCGAGGGTCACGGCGGTGAAGACGTTGCGGGTAGGCACGGCGGCTACCTGCCCTCCGCGGTGGTCTGCATGCGACTCACTCCGCGTCCTCTTCGGCCAGCCGGCGCACCGTGGACACCAGGTCGTCCGGGTCGAAGGGCTTGGTCAGGTAGGCGTCGACCCCGATCTGGTCGCCGCGCCTGAGATCGGCCTCCTGGGCGCGCGCGGAGAGCAGCACGACCTTGATGTGCTCGCGCTTGGGGTCGCTGCGCAGGCGCTGCGCGGTCTCCCACCCGTCGAGGCCCGGCATCATGACGTCGAGGGTGACGACGTCGGGTGCGACCTCGTCGATCGTGGCGAGACACTCCTCGCCATCAGCGGCGGTGAACACCTCGAAGCCCTCCAGCTCGAGGTTGACGCTGATGAGCTGGCGGATGACGTCGTCGTCGTCCACGACGAGCACTCGCGGGGGCCGGCTCATGATCGGCAGGCTATCCGCCCCGACGCCCTCGGGAGCCGGAACAACAGTCATACTGGTGAGGCGTCGATGCCCCGCCGGGGCCGCGGCCCCCGTAGCTCAGGGGATAGAGCACTGCCCTCCGGAGGCAGGGGCGCAGGTTCGAATCCTGCCGGGGGCACCAACGAAATGGCTGGTCAACCGCGTGAAGGGTATCGCGGATGGCCAGCCATTGTTGATCTTTCCATCAGTTTTCCATCAACTTCCATCAACGTCTGCGCGATTGCCCTGCACTGTCGCGCCACTTGCCCCACGCGCTCGGCAGCGGGTCCATGACTTGATAGCGCGACCGCAACGACGCGGCGGACGATGACCGAGAGGGTGTGGGCGCGTCGAGCTCATCCGCTTCGGCGAGAGGATGAGCCATGGCCCTCAACATCGCGGATGAGGAGTGGTCGGTCGACCAGGCAGCGGCCGTCTGCCGCTGGTACGCCGAGGCGGTGCCGGACACACTCACCTACTACGACTTCGGTGGCTCGGACGCGGACCCACACCCGCACAACACCGTGGATCTCTCCGACGCTGGCCGTCTGGTAGTGATCAACGCTCGGCTCGGCGCAGACGACGTGCCCTTCATGATTCGGCGTGCCGAGAGCGCGCCGTGGGCTGCCGTCTCGCCAACAGACGATCTCCTGCAACTCGAGTGGCAGGGACTCCTAGACCGAGCCGAGCACCTCTACCGGCACTTCCGGCCGGCGACAGGTCGCCGGCTCGGGCCGACCCGGACGCACAAACTGCTCCACCTCAAACGGCCCCACGTGTTCCCGATCGTCGACAGTGTGGTCCGGGAGACCTACGGCGACCGCGCCCGTGCCGAAGGTGGTCGCTACTGGCCCGTCCTTGCTCAGGAGATCCAGGACAACCGGGCCGCCTATGAACAGCTCAAGGCCAGGCTGGCAAGCGAGCGCGTCGGCAGGCTCACCGTGCCCAGGCTGCACGACATCCTGGTCTGGTCCCTCCACGGTCGCCGCGGTCAGGAGGCTCGGCGGGTGGCTGCAACCGCCGCAGATCTCGCCTGACCGGCGTGTTCAGCCGAAATTTCGGCCGGGGCGGCTCCGAGGGCAACTCTCGGGGCGACTCTGAGGGCAATCGCCCCGCCGAGCCTGAGGGACATGACCTGTCCACAGGGCGCCGGATCTCCCTTGACCCCCTCACCACAGGGGAGGTATGTCCTTACCAGCAGTGATCGCGGCGTTTTCCCCGACGCGTCCTTTTCGCCCGAGGGTGAGGCTCCGCAACTAAGGAGCCGCCAGATGACCGCGGTCAGGTTGAGGGGGTGGCACTCGGCGCCTGCGTGGGCGCCGTGGTCCTCGCTGGCTGCTCATCCGGCGATGGCAGCACGCCCGCGGCACAGAAGTCGACGACGCGGCCCCCACCGTCGGTCGCGACCTCGACATCGACCACCTTCTCCCCCGCCCAGACGGCGGTGATCAAGGCCTACACCGACTTCTGGAAGGCGCTCGCGCCCGCCTCACACGCGAAGACGGCGGCCGAGCAACTGACTCTGCTGACGCCAGTAACGACGGACCCGGAGCTCTCGCAGCTGATCAGCGGGATCGCATCGGAGCGCGACAAGGGACGCGCCTTCTACGGGGTAGATCAGCCTCACGTGAGCAAGGTCGCGATCACCGGCGGCCATGCGGACCTCGTCGACTGCCAAGACAGCTCCAGCGCCGGGGTCGAATCGATGAAGACCGGCAAGAAGCTCACCGTCGGCGTAGCCGCTCACCCCGTGCGCACGACCCTACTGAAACGCGACGGGAGCTGGAAGGTCTCGACCGTCAGCTATCCGCCAGCCGGGACGCAGTGCTGATGCGGGCGGCAGCTCGAGCGGTGGCTATCGCCGGAGCGACGTCTTTGGCCATGAGCCTGCTGCCGGCAACCATCGCACTAGCGGGAGATGGCGGCCCGGTCGTCGTCAGCACCGACAGCCACGACGGCGTCGTACGGTCTCGGCGGAGCGCCAGGCGGCGTTGTTCTCCCGGACTCGGGCTCGTTCGGCCTTCTCGTCGTCGCTGAGCGGGCCTGAGCGAGCGGGCAGGCTGCCGCCGCACCGGGGGGTGTGGCCGTGGCCGGTCGGGTCGGTG